>DATMQC010000253.1:0-4835 GCA_035567275.1 Chthoniobacterales bacterium
TCGCTCGCGCCTTGAAAAACAGCCAACTGACCTGCGGCGACAGCACCATTATACGCGAGACGGCACACTAGCCTTTCTTCGTTCGGATAACGATTTCGACGCGGCGGTTGAGCTGTTGCTCCTCAACCGAACGATCGCCGGGGACGAGCAAACGCGACTTGCCGTATCCCTGGGTTTGAATGCGATCCGGATCGATGCTCATATTTTCTATGAGCCAGGATTTTACGGTCTCAGCCCTCCTCTGGCTCAGGTCAAGATTGTACTGATCGCCGCCAAAAGAGTCAGTATGCCCCTCCACCTTGAAAACGGACTGAGGGTTCCGTTGAACGAGGCGGCCCAATTTTTGGAGGCTGGCGGTAGCTCCTGGCCGGAGATTCGCCGAATCGTAGTCAAATAACAGATCTGTTGGCATGATGATCGGTGCAGTTCCGCTCCCGAGTTTACCCGAACCGGACAGCAGTTCATCCAGGTTGCTGAAACCCGCTGGGATGCCTGCGGTGGCAGCGAGATCATCTTCGCCGTCGGGTTTGCCAGGGGGCTTCCTGCTCCCGGCGGCGAGCTTGGGCCGATTCGGAACATCGGGTTTATCTGAAAGCAATTGTTGGCGCACCTCGCTTAACTCCTTCTCAACCGCGGCGGCGCTTTCAGCTTTTGCTTTCGCGGCGGCCGCTTGGGCAGCCTGCGAATCGACGCTAGGCTTCTCTTTGAGCTGTGCGACCTCAGGCGAATTCGCCTCCGGAGTCGCCCGCAGGTCGCGCATATCCTTTTCAAAGGATCCGTCGAACCGGGTGATATTCTTCAGCGTGTTGGAGTCACCCTGTGCCCGGCCCGGGGTGCTGGCGGGCTTGGAATCGGATTGCAACAGCTTCTGATCGACTTGCAACCGGTTCACATTGAAAACTCTAGGAACCAACCGGGGAGTGTCATTCGCCGCAAACCGGTGGAGGGTTTTGTGACTGAAATAGTAATAAAGCCCGGTGTGAAACAGGAATGACAGGGCGATCGCCGGAAGTATCCAACGTCTTAGCGATGCGGTGCTATCCGCGATCGCGTTCTCTGAATATTGGGCCATAACAACCGGCGGACTATACAACGAACCCAAGTAGAATCCAACGCGACCCTGAGATCCCCACGTCTGGCCGGTCTGAGGGGGCGGCCTCGTGAGTGTAGCTTCTGTCACCGTCCGTAGCCGTCGCGGGCAGCTGAGTTTTTGATTGACGCCGGCTCGGGTTCGTTGACGTTCGGTACCTGTCTATGACCCAAGATAAGTCGGCTTCGGAACGAATGGAGAAAATAGTCAGCCTGTGCAAGCGGCGCGGCTTTATTATGCAGTCCAGTGAGATTTATGGAGGGCTGAACGGATGCTGGGACTACGGGCCCTTGGGTACGGAATTGAAGCGCAACCTCAAGGATTTCTGGTGGCGTCGCATGGTCAGAGAGCGGGACGATATTGTCGGCATGGACGGATCGATCCTGATGAATCGCCAGGTTTGGGTTGCGAGCGGGCATGAAGCGACATTCAGCGATCCGATGGTCGACTGCCGAAGTTGCAAATCCAGGTTGCGCGCCGATCAATTGCCGGAAAAGGATGGCAAGCTACACTGCCCGGTTTGCGGCAGTTTTGATCTGACGGAAGCTCGGGCCTTCAACCTGATGTTTAAAACATATGTAGGTGCGACTGAAGATGAGTCAGCGATCACCTATCTTCGCCCGGAGACTGCCCAAGCGATATTTGTTCAATTCAAAAACGTTCTCGAGGTCTCGCGGAAAAAAGTGCCTTTCGGTATTGCACAGATAGGAAAAGCGTTCAGAAATGAGATCAATCCGCGCAATTTCACATTTCGCTCGCGGGAATTTGAGCAGATGGAGTTGGAATATTTTTGTCGACCGGAAGATGGAGTCGAACTTCTTGAATACTGGCTAAAGGAACGTCTGAAATTCTATGAAGACGTAGGAATTTCTTCCGATCTCCTGCATGTTCATAAAATTCCTCCCGAAGAACGCGCTCATTATTCCCAAGGCACGTATGACATTGAATTTCATTTCCCGTTTGGTGTGCAGGAGTTAGAAGGAGTTGCTTACCGAACAGACTATGATCTCTCGCAACATCAAAAAGCGAGCGGCAAATCGCTTGAGTATTTTGACGAGGAGACCGGCCAACATTTCGTGCCGCATGTAGTCGAACCCAGTGCCGGCGTGGATCGCACCGTGCTCGCATTGATTTGTGCGGGGTTTTGTGAAGAAACGATAACCGATCAGAAAGGCAAAGCCGAAACCAGAACCGTCCTTAAATTCCATCCCCGCATGGCCCCAATCAAATGCGGCATTTTCCCTTTGCTGAAGAATAATGAAAGATTGGTCGGACCGGCTCGCGAGATCGTCGAGTCATTGCGTCCGCATATGATGGTTTTTTATGACGAGTCGGGTGCGATTGGTCGACGCTATCGCCGGCAAGACGAAGTAGGAACTCCCTTCGGTGTTACGGTGGACTTTGACACTATCGGCGAGAATGGGCCCTCCAATCAGGGGACCGTCACGATCAGAGAGAGAGACTCGATGAAGCAGGTGCGGGTACCGATTGGCGAACTTAAATCGTTTCTCGTTGATAGGATCAACTAACGAAGGATCATTTCGCGTACAGGACCCTGGATTGCGGAGATGGCGAAGCCTTTACCCAGAGCTTCACGCAGAGAAGAATCCGCTTCCCGCCGCAGAGGACCTCTGAAAACTCCCGCCGGAGTTTGGTTGATTATTGGGATGGCGTCGCCATTCGCAGTGGCTGGCGTGGCAACGGGAATCTTTATTGGTTTGAAATCCATTGCCGAGAGGAATGGCGGGGCCGATACGATCACAACCTCCAGCCTCGATCGCAGGGCGGAAGCGCCTTCGGGAGCAACCATTGGCATTGAAAATGCCACTTCCGCGAATGGGGATGAGGACAGCGCGCCGCCTATTGTGGCCGATCCTGTCGAGGAGGACGCAATGCGGCAGGAAGTGTTAAATCGGATCGATCTAATGAAACCTCTTTCCCAAGGCGACAAAGACAAGCTTTACGCTCAAGTCGAGCGAGCCAAGGGTTTCAGGAAGATTGCAGTCATTCCTTTCTCAAAAAGCGGAACCACCCCGAGTCCTGCACAAATCGAAGCTCTGGTTAAGCATCTCAAAGAGCCGGAAATGGAGAAGCTCATTGCCGATCCGACTGTCTTACTGGTTATGGTTGGATTCGCCGATAAACAGGGAGAGGAATCAAAAAACCTGGAAGTTTCAAGGGCGCGCGCTGAGAGCGTCCTAAAAGCGTTGAAACAGAGGATGGACGTTGTGAACGTTATGCACTCGGTTGGGATGGGGGGACAGAATCTTTTTGATCAAACGAATCTGGAAAAAAACAGATTGGTCGAAGTTTGGGCGGCTCAGCCGTGAAAGTATCGATGAAATGATCCGTTTATCCTTTATATGGCAGAGAATTCCAATCCGAAACCGGAGGAAACCGGAAAGCCGACCAGGAGCTCCAGCCGCATCTGGGTGCTTTTGGGACTAACCGCTTTGTTCTTTCTGGTCGCAATGTTCGTTATCGTTTTCGTTGTGGCCAGATCATTTCAGAACCGGGACGTTTCGATGGTGCGCCCGGTCTCCTCCGCCGCGCCTGAGACGTTGCTGGCGGGACCGCAAACGAGTCCTTTACAGCCGCTTGGATCGCCCAGCCCTGAAAATTTGCCTGTAGCTGAGAGTGCTTCATCAGGCACCCCTTTCGAGTCTCCAACCCCTGCGCCGGAGTCATCGCCGGCTTCTTCTGAATCCACTCCCGAGGAGACTTCGCCGGCTCAGGAATCTTCTCCGACTTCCGCCGGATCGGCGAGCAGCGGAACAGATATGCCGATTCCCAGTCCGGCAAGTCAGGCTACGCCGCCTCCCGTAGTTGCAAACACCCAAGAGGAGGACGCCACGCGAAAGGAGGTTCTCAAAAGGATCGATATCGTCCGGGAACTCACTCCTAAGGAGAAAGACTTCCTCTATTCGCAGGTCGAACGAGCCCGCGGCTTCACAAAGCTTGCGATAATCCCCTATGGTTTTGGCCAGCTTTGGCCTGACTCATTTCAGGCGAACTATCTTTTGGCAAATCTCTCCAAACCGGAGATCGCAAAAATTTTTGAGGATCCCACTGTGGTTTTGGTATTAGCGGGCTACTCGGATCTCAAAGGATCGGACGAGCGTAATCTAGAAGTCTCACGGAGCCGGGCGGAGAATCTGGTCAGGTTGCTCCATAGAAAGACCAAAATCGCGAACTTGATGCGTGCGGTCGGGATGGGCGGCTCCGACCTGTTCGACAAGATACACCTTGAAAAGAACCGCGTCGTGGAAATTTGGATCGTGCGCCCGTAAACTGGCTATCTCCGGGAACCAATGCTGAAAGCCACTAATTTTTAGACAGTTAGACCTGCAACTCGGTCGGACTGGTAGGGTCACATCTCCAAGGCGACCGGTTTTTGCGGTGAGGTCGTAAGTTTCGGGACGGCCAATGCTGACGGTCCGCTCGGAGATCGGACCCTACCGCCGCCCATCGCGGCGCTATCTCGCGTTATCAAAGATGATTGGCGTCAGTAGTGGCATAACGGATTCGAGTTCGACGACGAGGGCGAGTACGGTTGGCTCCCTGTGAAGGGCGAACGGCGAACGGCGAACCGAGAACGGGTGAAACGGTTACTTCGAGCACGAGCACGAGGACGAGTACGGTTGGCGCCGCTTGCTGTGACTGCGCCGGCGAACGGCGAACGGCGAACGGCGAACGGCGAACGGTGAACGGTGAACGGCGAACGGCGAACGGCGAACGGTGAACG
>DATMQC010000254.1:0-10026 GCA_035567275.1 Chthoniobacterales bacterium
GGTCAGACTCCCATGCGGCTGATGAAAGCGTAGCTGGCACGCGCGGTCGCAGCTGGATCGGAGCGCAGCGTGTAAAGCTGGATAGAAAGGTTGTCTATATTGCTCATGCGGTTCTCGTGGTAAGCACAGCGAGGGGCGACGCGACGGTGGGTCGCTGCGCCCCATTGGATAGCCATAGCAGTTGTTTCAAAATGTCTTCCAGCTTTAATTTTTATCTGGGAGCCGCATCATTTTCCTTAGTTCTCGCCAAGCGGAACGATGTTTTGCACTCCAATCAAAGAAAGCGTCCTCAAAGCCGATGTCATATCCAGCCTTTTCGCTTTCGAGCCACTTATGTCGCTGAGGAAGCGGCGGTAGACGCTATTTTGGAGCTTTGATGCTCGGAGTCTATGACAAAAGCCGGTTGCAGTATGTCGGCCACACCTGGCTTCTGTATTCTGTATTCTGTATTCTGACTTCCTTACTTGCGATCCAATTTGCGATCCACGGCGTAAGCGGCGCTGATCAAAGCCAGATGGGTAAACGCTTGCGGAAAATTTCCAAGGTGTTCTCCCGATGGTCCCAGTTCTTCACCATACAATCCAAGGTGGTTCGCATATCCCAGCATCTTTTCGAAGAGGAACCGGGCTCTCTTGACGTCGCCCGACCTTGCGAGGCACTCGATAAACCAGAACGAGCAAATGCCGAACGTTCCTTCATTTCCCGTTAGCCCGTCATCGCCGCGATAGCGATAGACCAGAGAATCATCGAGCAAATCCTTTTCAATCGCAGCGAGCGTGGATAGCCAACGCGGGTCTGTTGGACTGATAAATCTCACCAATGGAGCGAGCAACGTCGCGGCGTCCAGCGTGTTGCCGCCCTTCGTCTGCACAAAACTCTTCATTTTCTCGTTCCAGAATTCAGTGTGGATCTGTTGATAAATCGCATCCCGCGTGGCGGCCCACCGCTGCACAGGAGCCGGGAAACTGCGTTTCGCCGCCAGGCGCAACCCACGATCGACGGCTACCCAGCACATTAAACGGCTGTAAAACAGATGCTGCGCCCCACCCCGCACTTCCCAAATTCCTTCGTCCGGCCGATCCCAGTTTTCGCAGACCCATTCCAGCAATCGCGAAAGATCCGTCCAGAGTTCGTGGCTGATCGGTTCCCCATATTTATCGTATAGATAAATTGAGTCGAGCAATTCACCGTAGATGTCGAGTTGCAGCTGTTCTGCGGCGCCATTTCCGATTCGGACAGGCGAACTTTTGCGGTATCCTTCCCAATGTGAAAGTATTGTTTCGGGAAGGCGGCGCCTGCCGTCAATGCCGAACATGATCTGGAGCGCTTCATTCGGACCCAGCTCGCGACATCGACCTTCCAGCCATTTGTTAAACGCCTTTGACTCGTTGACGAATCCGAGCCGGATCAAGGCGTAAAGTGTGAAGCTGGCGTCGCGAATCCATGTATATCTGTAGTCCCAATTTCTTTCTCCGCCGATTGACTCGGGCAAGCCGAATGTCGGAGCCGCCACAATCGATCCATGCCGCTCGCTGGTAAGCAGCTTCAGGACCAAAGCTGAACGATCCACGATTTCGCGCCAACGGCCGCGGTACGTTGACTGGGCGACCCATGTTTGCCAGAAATTGAGCGTTGCCTTGAAAAGTGCGCCTTCACGATCGGCATCGATGCCGTGCGGGGAATCTTCATGACCGTCTAAAATAAAAAAAACTCTCTCCCCTGCTCTTAGGACAAAATCGGCAACGATCCTTCCATCCTCTTTGACCTGCAGAGGCGTTTGCGCTCGGAGTCGGACCGAGCCAACCCCATGCCCAGCGATATCGGGGACTAGACGAACTTCTTCGGGAGAAAGAACCTCCACCCGGTGTTTCGCGCGCCCATAGTCGAACTTTGGATCGCAGACCATTTGAAATCTCACTTCTCCCCGAACGCATTTCGCGCTTCGGATCAATTGGCGAACCGGTTCAGGATTTGCGCTACTCGACTCGAGAGAAACCGGCATGTAGTCACTGACCTCTGCAACGCCCTCCGGCGAAAGAAACCGGGTTAACAATATATTTGAGTTGGAAAGATAAATTTGCTTCGGCCGGCTGGATTGGAAAAGAGGTGACAGGCTGAAATGTCCGCCGCGTTGCGCATCAAGCAGACCTCCAAACAGCGTTGGTGAATCGAAATAAGGGAAACAGAGAAAATCTATCGACCCATCGATCCCAACAAGCGCTACCGTCTGCAGATTCCCGATGACTCCGTAGTTTTCAATTGGCTGATATTCGTGGGGCATACCCCATCATTATACCTGAAGAATCGGAGTTTGGCATCGGCGGGAATCCCATCAGGAAGACTTACCCCCGGGTAACGAACTTCGGTAACTTCTTACCCGGAGAGGCGTGCTGTTTCGGAGACGGCACACTAGACGACAAGCGGTGTCGTGTCGTACATCCATCTTATTATGGCGAGCGTTTACATCGTTTATCACAGCGGCTACGGGCACACCAAACTTCAAGCTGAGGCGGTTCACCGCGGCGCGGCGTCTGTCCCGAAAACCAGAGCCGAAATTCGTACAACAGTTGAAGCTGCGGCAAACCTCGATGAACTCGATCAAGCCGATGCGATCATTTTTGGTTGTCCGACTTACATGGGCAACATGTCCGCCGAAATGAAGAAATTCGTCGAAGCAGCTGCCAGAAAGTGGTTCACACTAGCGTGGAAAGACAAGATCGCGGGCGCATTCACAAACTCGAGCAGCTTTTCGGGCGACAAGCTCAACACGTTGATCGGCCTCGTCATCAATGCCATGCAGCACGGCATGATCTATGTCGGAACAGGGATGCTGCCTTCGGCGAATCGGCCGGAAGACATGCAGCAGATCACAGGACCAAGTCCGGAAGCATTGAATCGGGTGGGCTCTTTCACGGGTCCGATGTCCGCCAGCTTTCAGGTAACCCCACCGCACGCCCCGGTTCCAGGCGACATCCAGACAGCCGAAGCCTACGGGAAGCGAATCGCCGAAATAACTCAGCGCTGGGTCAAAGCGACATCGATCTGAGGTTTTTTATGAATGAATTGACGATATGGGCGAATCCGTTCCTGACCCAATCAGCGAAAGAATATCTGACTGACGCGACAAGGCAGCATCGACTCGTCTTTGGCGAAAAAACTGACCATGTTCTGGACCCGAGCTCAGGGGACCCTCGAATGCAGGATGCGGAGGTCGTATTTGGACAACCCGATCCGGCAACAGTTGTCCAATCAAGGAAATTGCGTTGGATTCATCTCTCCAGTGCAGGGTATGCGCCCTATGATACGCCAGAATTTCGTAGTGGACTGAAAGCTCTCTCGGCCATCCTGACCAACAGTTCGGGTGTTTTCGATGAGCCTTGTGCGCAGCATCTCATGGCTTGGCTGCTCGCTGACGCACGGCAGCTATATCCCTCCTACGATAATCAGCGGGAATCGCGCGCATGGCCTCAAAATGATCTGCGAGCAAACGCCCGTCTGCTCGCCGGCCAGACCATTCTGATCGTTGGCTACGGCGCCATCGGGCGTCGATTGGCTGAGCTCCTTGCTCCCTATTCTGTTCGGGTGATCGGGTACCGCCGGTCGCCGCAGCCCGAATCGCCGATTCGCGTTGTTGGACCTGAAAAACTTCAACCGGCCATGGCGGAAGCTGACCACGTGATCAATATCCTGCCACAGAGTGAGGAAACGCAATCGTTCTTCAACGCGGCGCGATTGCGTCAGATCAAACAGGGTGCGCGATATTACACCATCGGACGGGGCGCTACGACAGATCAGGAGGCGCTTCTGGCATGTCTGAATTCAGGTCACCTTTCTGCGGTTTACCTCGATGTGACGACTCCGGAACCGCTGCCCTCCGATCATCCGCTGTGGTCGGCGCCGAACTGCTTCATCACTCCTCATACCGGCGGCGGACATGCGGATGAAACGTTGCGGATCGTGAAACACTTCGTCCATAATCTTCACCGTTTCGAGCGGGGCGAGAGCTTGATCGACAGAGTGTTCTAGTGAGGGGCGGGGTGGAATGCGCTTGAGGGGCTGGAGGGGCGTTGCTCGCAACGCCCGGGTGTGCGGTAAAAGATATAATTGGTTGGCATTACGAACCCGCGGGAGTTGCAAGCAACTCCCCTCCAAACAAGCCTGAAAGAAAGGAAACTTGTTACCTTCTGTTTGCATGCTTTGCTCTCTTTGATGGAACCAAAACGCTGCAGCTGGGCCAGAGATCCTTTATTGATGGAATACCACGACACTGAATGGGGCGTTCCAAGCCATAAAGACAATCGGCTCTTCGAGATGATCGTCCTGGAGAGCATGCAGAGCGGGCTGAGCTGGATCACGATTCTACGCAAACGACAAGCTTTTCGTGCCGCCTTTTTCGGATTTGACCCCGGAAAGATAGCGAAATTTGGCGCGAAGGATATAGACAAACTCTTGGCGAATCCGGAAATCATCCGAAATCGCGCAAAGGTGGAAGCCGCAATCACAAACGCGCAAGCAACGCTCAAGGTTCAGAAAAACTTTGGCAGTCTGGATTCATTTTTGTGGAACCTGGTTGACGGTAAACCGGTGATCAATCATTGGAAGAATGCGAGTCAGATTCCGGCGAAAACGCCGATCTCTGAACGATTGGCAAAGGAATTCAAAGCTCAGGGATTCAAGTTCATCGGGCCTACGGTCGCCTACGCTTTCATGCAGGCGATCGGGATGGTGAATGATCACGAAACCGGTTGCGATCGCCACAAAGAACTTGCGGGCGGGTAGCGCGCAGCGTTTGGAGGTCAGAGATTGGTTCCGATTTCTCGCGTCCCGCGAGCAAACGCGGCGACTCCGCCGCACTGGCACATTTCTCTCCTGTGAGAAGTTCATGCTAGCACTCGTTGAAGATGGTCTCTAAAGTTTGCAACTACGTATGGAAGAAGTGTGGTCGTGGCGGCGAGGATCAGTAATTGCCTCGTCCCTGATTTTGCTGCTGGTCTGTCTTGCGGTTTCGACACTGATCTGGGACAAAGTTGTCGGGGCTGTGGCTGCGCAGCCTTCGAATCTGGTGCCCCTGCCGTTTCTCCTTTTCGTTGCGTACGAAGTCGTCGTGATTTTGTGCCATCTGGCGCGGATACTCGCCGCGAAATTGGTCGGCTTCGAGTTGCTTGTATTTACCTGCGGTCCATTCGCCATTCGCATAGTACGCGGGCACAAAAAGTTCAGCTGGACCAATCGGGAAACGATGTTAACCGGGAATACCATATTCGCGCCGAAAAATCTTGAGGGCCTTCGATGGCGATGCATTTTGCTGAATGCCAGCGCGCCCGTGTCGATCATTGTCATCGGCGCCATTTTTTTAACGATCGTCCGATCCGCTGATCCAGTCCACGCGTCGGTTGACACCCTCTTCTTTGCGGCCATGGCATTTACCGGAATCGTCGCAGGAGTCCGCCTTCTGCTACCGTTTGCTCGCGATCGATCAAATGATTATGGAACTCTGGTTTGGGATGGAATTCGGGGCCGACCAACGGCCGAGGCGCTATTTCTGATCAACGCGATCAAATGCGAAGGACAACAAGGAATTGGTCCTCGCGATTGGCCGTCCGCCTGGGTTGATCAATTGGCCGCCTTAACGGAGAAGATCGATTTTCCGGAACGTTTCATCGTTTGTTTTCTGTGTTTCTATCGCGCAATCGATCTGCGCGAAATTGCGAGCGCCTCGCGTTTCCTCGACGAGGCGGTCGCCAGGGTAAATCCAAAATCACGGATGTTTTATACCCGTATCATGCTCGAAAAGGCCTTCTTCGAAGCTTGGTTTAAACGAAATGAATTTGCCGCTCGAAAAGCATTCGATCGCGTGCAGGATTGGTCGGTGGTACCGCGTCACATATGGCTGCGCGCATCGGCGGCGGTAGCGGCGGTGGAAGGCCGTTATGAGGAATGTCACCGCCAGGCGCAGGAAGCATTGGAAATCGTGCAATCACTTCCCGTGGTCCATCGGCTGGCGGTGGAATGGCTTGAAGAGCTGTTGGACAGCGATCAGGTGCAATGCTAGCCTGGCAATTTCACGAGCCAAAGCGCTCGCGAAATTGCCAGGCTCAGGAACCGCTCAGGAAGCGGCTCGGAAGAATACGGGACTCAAATCCAGACAGAACAGAGTGAATTCTTTCTTCCTCGACAACGAAGTAGTTTCATCCTTCTCTCTTTCGCCTTGTCAGTAGGTTGCACGACCACCGCTGATATCGAAGACCGCTCCGGTGGTAAATGAGTTCTCTTCAGAGACAAGCCATGCAACCATTGCATTCACTTCGTTAACCTCCAGGAAGCGTCCACGAGGAATGCGTGACAGCATGAAATCAATATGCTCCTGGCTCATTTGGTCGAATATCCGTGTGCGTGCGGCTGCAGGGGTAATGCAGTTGACCGAAATATTTTTGTTCGCTGTCTCTTTTCCCAGCGACTTGGTAAACGCGATGACTCCCGCCTTTGAGGCACTGTAGGCTGACGCGTTCGCATTGCCTTCCTTGCCCGCAATGGACGCGACGTTCACGATGCGTCCGTAATCTTGTTCCAACATGTAAGGAACGATTGCGCGGCAACACAGGAAGACGCCTGTCAAGTTGATGTCGATCACTTGTTTCCACGCATCTATCGGATACTCCCACGACTTGTAGTTGGGACCGGTGATGCCCGCGTTGGCGACAAGGATATCGATTCTGCCGTGTTGCTGCACCGCTGATTTCGTGGCTGCATCGACACTTTCAGCAGAGGCGACATCAACTATTTCGAACGACACCTGACCTTGAATGCTGAGCTCTTCATGCGCCTTTTTCAAAAGCTCTTCATTGCGATCCCAGAGCGATACTGTCGCACCTGACGCGATCAAACGCGATGCGATGGAGAAGCCTATGCCTTGCGCCCCGCCCGTGACGACTGCTTTTCGTTGGTTCAAATCAATCTGATTCATGATTCCTCGCGAGCGCTACTTGTTGGGCACTCTTGCGGATGGGCGATTGCAGGCTCGGGAGCGCTTTGCAAGATTGGCAAGGGGACGTCATGTCGCTGGAACTGTCCGTTTGTCGCCAAAGTGGTCTTGGCGGCTAGCAGAAAAAATTATAGGAGTTTTCCAGGTAATATGTAACGTTTTTTAAAACCCTTTCATGGAAAATCAGACAGTCTTCGCCACTTATCCCAGCCTTGCCGATCGGGTCGTCGTCGTGACGGGAGGAGCAACCGGTATAGGCGAGGCGATCGTTAAAGCTTTCGCAACGCAGCACGCCAAAGTCGTGGTTCTGGACATTCAGCGCGCAGCCGCAGAGCAGTTAATTCGGCGACTGGGATCTTCCGGCTATCCACCGCCCACTTTCCATCATTGCGACCTGACCGACATAGATGCGTTGCAGCAAACTATCGGCCAGGTTCTCGACAAATTCGGCACCGTCCACATTCTGGTCAACAACGTAGCAAATGACACGCGCCATTCGATAGAGGAGGTCACCTCGTCCTCATGGGACCAATCGATGGCGGTCAACCTGAAACCGCACTTCTTCATGGCTCAAGGTGTCATCCCAGCAATGAGAAAAGCGAAACGCGGCTCCATCATCAACATGAGCTCTATCGGTTGGATGATTCCGTCAACCGGCATGCCGGTTTACGTCACAGCGAAAGCCGCCATTGTCGGTATGACACGCACTTTGGCTCATGAGCTCGGCGCAGATAACATCCGAGTCAACTGCGTCTTGCCCGGCGCTATACTGACGCAACGACAAAAGCAGCTTTGGTTCACGCCAGCTTATGAAGCTGAGATTTTAAGTAGTCAGGCAATTAAGAGAATGATTCATCCGGAAGAGGTTGCGAGGCTGGTGCTGTTCCTGGCTGCGGACGATAGCGGCGCCATTACCAATCAGAGCTACGTCATCGACGGCGGTTGGGTTTAACGAGCCACTGGTCTTTCCTAAAATAATAGTAATCATTTTTGTGGGCTAGCGAGTCATCGCCCGATATTGGTCTTCAATCTGCGCGCCAACGGCATTGACTTTTTCTTTCAAAACCTGATAGCTGGCCGCCAGCTTCGGATCATCGAAGGCCGGTGCAGCGGTAGCGGAGTCTCTCTTCCAAGAGGCCCAGTTATTGTCATAGAAAGTCAGCAGATCGCCAAAATCTGAAACAAACTCCTTAATAAGCTGATTCTTCCTATTAATGATGTCCCATGGGAAGGAATCCAATAACGCTTTTTTTATCTGCTGTGCAATCGCCTGGTTGATTCTTTGTTGAATCAAAGCGTTTCCGAGATCCGGGTCAGCATTGGCGTACAATTTGTCGACCGTATCTGCTTTCTCTTTGAATTGCTGGAGCGATTGGCGCCACTGTTCCACATCATCTTTCGAGGTGTATGTGCTCGGATTGAGGCGATCGGGTTTTCTAAAGGAAGAAAAGCGACGATAGAGATCGCCTTCCTCATTTCGAATCCGGCCCATTACTTCTTCAGCCGCTTTGCCGACTCGCTCATGGAGTTTGGCAGCCATCTCCTGCATTTGCTGTTCAGTGAATTTTGGAGCTTGCGATCCGCGCGGGGAAGGGGTCACGGAGGGGGCCGGACTTTGGGCGCGGAGCGTTGAAAGCTGCGGGATCAGACAAGCATATAAAGTCAGCCCGAAGGCGAATCGAAGAGCGTGGTTCATTTTGCGAATTATAGGAGCTGAAGGAGATGGTACGGAGGAATGAGTGGTAAAGATCGACAACAACGGTGAACGAAAAACAGCGGCGAGACTCCAGTCAGGAAATTGCACTGACCTTTGAGCTTCTACTCGCTCATGGCTTTGTATTCCTTTTGAATCTGGTCGCTCGTACTGACAATTTTATCGCGCAACCGTTTGTAGATACTCGCAGCGGACGCTGAAGTAAACTCAGGTTTAGCAGGATCGGAGCCCTTGATCCAGGAACCCCAATTTTTTTCATAAAAGGTTAGTAGTTTTCCATGCGCTTCGATGAACTCTGAGATCAGTTCCTTTTTCCTTTGAATCTGGTCCCATGGAAAGCCGTCCAGGATGAACTGCTTAAAGCGGGCCGCAACCTCCTGACTCGCGCTGGCGCTCTTCAAAGCTGTATCCAGATCCTTGCTGACATTTGCGTAGAGCCCCGCAACCTTGTCGTTTTGCTCTTTCAATTGTTGCAGGACGCCTTGCCACTGCGCAATTTCATCTTTCGATGCAAAACTGCTCGGGTCGAGTCGCTCCGGCTTCTCAAAGTAATTAAGGCGTGAATAAAGAGCGTTTTCTTCGGTTTGTATCTGGTCCAGAACCTTATCGGCAACTTTGGCAAGTCGTTCCAGTTGCGGATCTACAGACGCCCGCGGCGCTGCAGTTGGTGCAGGTTGAGCCCCTTTCACACGCGCCGCCGGACCGGGCGAAGTGGCATTTCCCGCCTGGCCGTCCGTCGTTGTCTGTTCAGATAGAAGTGGACTGGCCGCGAAGACCGTGACGACTAAGGGGAGCAGCCGCCGCCTGATCGACGGATCTCGGAAATGCGACGGCAAGAGGGTCATGGGGATCAACTTCTAGTGAATGCGAGGTCATTGCGCAAGGGGAGACACGCGGATCGTCCGTTCTGAGAGGCGGCCTCGATCGGATTCACGTTATCTTGCGTTTAGGCGGTTTCGTTGGAAGCTTTGTTTGATGAATGCGACTGAAACGACGCTTCCCAGGATACAGCATGTGACCATCACTTTTCCGTTTGGTTCCGAATCGCGCCTGCGAGAATTCTATGTCGATGCGGTCGGATTGCGCGAGAAGCCGACTCCGAAAGTGGTTCAACCCCTGGGCTGGATTTGGTTTGAGACGGGCACGCCGGGTGTCGAACTGCATTGTGTCCCTGATGAGAAAATCGTGCCGAAGGATACGCGCCATCATTTCTGTCTCGAAGTTGCGGATCTCGAAAAACAACGAAACAGATTGCTTCATTTCGGAGTCGAAGTTCTCGAAGCGCGCCCGTTGCCTTTAAGACCACGTTTCTTTGCGCGTGATCCCTTTC
>DATMQC010000255.1:0-7153 GCA_035567275.1 Chthoniobacterales bacterium
TACAGCCCCGAGAGCTGTTTGCTCGGCAAAATTCTAATTCAGGAGCCCGTATCCAATCTCGCCTTCGGCGGACCGAAAAGAAATCGGCTCTTTATCACAGCGACCACATCACTTTACGCGGTTTACGTTGGAACAACGGGAGCGCAACGACCGTAGCGCGAAATCTAACAACGAGAGCTTTAGTTTGCGAGATTTTCGGGCTAGCCGCCTGCAATTGCAGGGACGATGCTCACTTCATCCCCCGATTTGACCGGCGTTTCTGATTCTTGCAAAAAACGGATATCTTCGTCGTTAACGAAGACGTTCACGAATCGGCGAATGTGATCTTGTTCGTCACAGATGCGTTCTTTCAGACCGGGGTAATTGTTTTCCAGACTATCAAGGACCTCACGTATCGTGTCGCCTTCGGCATCTACGATTTCCTGGTTCTGAGTGAGTTTCCGTAACGGGGTTGGGATTCGAACGGGGATTGCCATAAATTTAGATTGTCTGAAGCTCGTGCTCGAACAATGCTTCAAATTCTCTCAGGTTCGGGCGTATTAATTTCGGTTCTCCGACTTTGTCGACAATAGCCTCCTGAGTTTTCAGGCCATGCCCGGTGATACACAGGACAATCGACTCGTTGCGTGGAATACGGCCAGATTCGATCAACTTTTTCGCACAGGCGACCGTGACGCCGCCGGCCGTCTCCGCAAAAATACCTTCTGTCTCAGCAAGAAGCTTAATTGCATCCACGATTTCGGCGTCGGTGCAGTCTTCAGCCGTCCCGCCGGTTTCTTTCATGGTCCGGATCGCATAGTAGCCATCCGCAGGAGTACCGATTGACAGTGATTTGGCGATGGTCTGCGGCCGGGGAACCGGGCGAACGACTTCCGTATCGTTCTTGACGGCGGTAGTGATCGGGGAACATCCCGCCGCCTGCGCACCATAGATGCTGTACGGTCCCGGCTGCGGCAGACCAAGTCGCAAAAATTCCTTATACGACTTGTGGATCTTTGTCAGCAGCGATCCGCTCGCCATGCAAACGACCGTATGCCTTGGCAGGCGCCAACCCAATTGCTCGATGATCTCGAAACCCATCGTTTTCGATCCCTCGGCGTAGTAGGGGCGGAGGTTAACGTTGACGAATCCCCAACCGTATTTTCCTGCGACTTCTGAACAGAGACGATTCACTTGGTCGTACGGACCTTGGATCCCGATCACATTCGTGCCGAATACCAGTGAACCAAGGACTTTGCTCGGCTCCAGATCCGCCGGGATCAAAACGAAGCTTCGCAAGCCTGCGGATGCAGCATTAGCGGCGACCGAATTCGCAAGATTTCCGGTTGAAGCGCAGGCAACGGTGCCTATCCCAAGCTCTTTGGCTCTGCTGAGAGCGACCGAGACGACCCGATCCTTGAAGGAAAGGGTGGGATAGTTAACCGTGTCGTTCTTTACGTAGAGTTCCATGACGCCGAGGCGCCTGGCCAAGTTACGCGCAGGAATCAATGGGGTGAATCCGACCTGAAGTCCTACGGTCGGTTCGTTTTCGATAGGGAGAAGCTCCCGATATCGCCACATCGAATGAGCCCGGGAGGATATTTTTTCGCGACTGAGACTTTGAGCGATTGCTTCATAGTCAAAAGCCGCTTCGAGCGGGCCGAAATCGAATTCGCAAACGTGAACGGCTTCCTTCGGGTATTGACGGCTACACTCTCGGCATTGGAGATGTGAAAAGAACGGGCGTTTATCCATAATCGGGCCGGAAAAAAGTTCAATTATCCCACCGAGAGTCGCGAGAATTTATAAAAATCACGCTCCCTCCATCTCTGCCCGGGCTAGCCCGGACCTGGAATTGGCACCTGGCCGTCTCGCACTTGGCGAAACCGGTTGCCGTGGCATCATTGGGCCAGTCCCTCCGCCACTCTTGATGGAATGACCGCGAAGTTAGGGGATTGCGGTAGGCTGGTCAACTAATTTTTCTGCATCCTGCGACTCGTGGCCGGCCGGCCAGATGAAGCTGGCAAAGCGAACATCGGCATGCCATCATAACCTCTTTCTGAATTCACATGCCGGCAAAGTTTCGCGTTTATGTCCCAGGGGTTGAGCCATTCGAGCGAGCAGTCAGCAATACTGCAACCATTGGCCGGACAGCCGACAACACGATTCCGCTTCCGGGCAGCCACGTATCGCGCCAGCACGCGATCGTTCGTTGTCACAATGGTTTTCAATACCAGCTCATGGATCTAGGCAGTCGAAACGGCACTTTTGTCAACGATCAGCGCGTGATAATGCCGGTGACCCTGGAATCGGGTGCCCGGGTGAGGATCGCCAACTATGAATTGGTGTTCGATCAAACCCCTGACGATGATCCGGGAGCGAATGTCGATGCAACTCTTGCCGCCGTAAGCATGGAAGGCCATCAAGCGATTTTGTCCGTGGCAATTCTGGTCTGCGATATACGGGGATTCAGTTCGATGGCAGAAAAACTTACCGAACGCGAACTTGCCCAGATCATCGGGAACTGGTTTCGCGATATCGGAAACGCGGTTCAGTCGGCAGCGGGTATCATTGACAAATATATTGGAGATGCGTTGCTCGCCTACTGGCCGGCCCGTGACCAGGAGGGGACTGAGTGCGCGGTTTGCCTTGATGTCGCCTTGACTATTCTTCAGCTTGCCGCGAACCGGGTCTGGCCCGGAACCGACACACCTTTCCGGGTTGGAATCGCGCTTCACTTTGGTCGTGTCACGAGTAGCAACATCGGCCAAGTTGCGATGCGAGATGCGACCATCATCGGCGATACAGTTAACACAGCTTTCCGTCTGGAAGGCGTCATGAAGGAACTGAACCAAAATCTCGTGCTTTCGCAGGACTTCGTCACCGTGCTTCCAGCCGGATACGATTTTGTCCCTTTTGGCGAATTTCAGCTCAAGGGGAAGAGTCAGGTCGTGCGGGTATACGGGTTGAAGGATCTGGGGGAGTTTCATCACTCCGCATAGGCTGGGTTTGCAAGTAACTGCGACTCTGCGACTTGTGCAATGGAACTTCGAATGGCGCACACGGCCGGTAGGGAAGTGGTAGGGGCGGATCTCCGAGCCGCCTGTGGGGAATCAGTGCCAGCCAGGAACCGGCCGGCTCGGAGATCGACCCTACCGCAGCTCCCATCGCAGCGCGATTCTTGCGTCAAGCCGTCGGACCCTTTTCCAGGTTGGCCCGTTATTCCTGTTCCTTGCGGCCCAGCAACCAGAACGAAGCG
This sequence comes from Chthoniobacterales bacterium, assembly GCA_035567275.1. Taxonomy (GTDB): domain Bacteria; phylum Verrucomicrobiota; class Verrucomicrobiia; order Chthoniobacterales; family JAFAMB01; genus DASZHC01. Next base: position 3,239 of record DATMQC010000255.1, read on the forward strand.
AGAAATCCCGCCGCTGTCCAGATACTTAGAGACAAGTAAGCAACCCAGAGCGGGCGCGTTTCAGTGTAGACGGTGCCCGTTTTAAGTCGCTCACCCGTTTTCGAGCGGTACCAATCATTGAGGTTGAAATACGATGTCGGAAAATCCCGCGCGAGGTCGCCGGAAATCTTTTGTCCGAGCAGGAAGCTTACATCGGCTATTCGTTGAGACGCGAAGCTGGGCATGATTTGGCTGACCATGAGGACCGGCGGAGTCATGTCTTTCGCAGGAACGGTGAAACCGGAGAAAAGTATTTGAGGAATCAGCAGAAGCGGGACCAACATCACCGCTTGAATTGGTGATTTGGCCAGAGAAGAGACTGTTAAACCAATTCCTGTGGAGGTAAACGCCAAAAGGAGAAGGCCGATGATCTGCCACTGCGCAGCCCCATGCGTTCCCAGCCTTCCAACGACGATTGTGGCGTAAAGCAACAGGGCCTGAATTGCCGTAAGCCCACCCATCCAGAGAAACTTGCTCGCCAGATAACTCCACCGGCTCAAGCCCACCAATCTTTCGCGCCGGTAAATTGGCAGCTCGCGAACAATTTCCTGTGCGGAGTTGCTGCAGCCAAACCATAGGGTCGCGATGTAGGCAAAAAATTGAGTGAGCGCTGCGTCGTTTGTCGCCCAGGCGACTAGCGCCCCGATGATCACCGGTTGAGCCAGCAGGATGATTAAATTTTTGACATCCGATCGGAAGATTGCTGACTGGCGTTGCAGGAGAATCGGCAGCGAAGACGCTCGGCGCGTCTTCGCGAGAGGCGCCGTTACAGGTTTTTCCTGTTCCGGTTCGGAAGGTGGAGCCGGCTCAAATGAAGGAAGGGTCTGGGGATCGATGGTCTGGAGCGCGTCGTAGAGCGAGGAGAGTCGCGATACGCCGAATTGCGTTCGAGCCTCGTCCGGAGGGCCCTGGAATACGACGCGACCCTCGGTAATAATGGCGATCTGATCCATCAGATAGACATTTTCCATTACGTGCGTTGTGCAGACCACGGTGCACCCGGTATCTGCGAGCCGGCGCAACAATTCCATGAGCTTGAATTCGGCGAGCGGATCCAGTCCGGACGTTGGTTCATCCAGAAAGAGAAGAGGTGGTCGGCTAAGTAACTCAACGCCGACACTCACTCTTTTGCGCTGGCCGCCCGACAGTCGCCCTATCTTCAGATTGATCCGGTCGGAAAGTCCCAGGCTGGCGATGGTATGGTCCACTAATTTGGAAATCTCGGTGCGCGGAGTGCCGGCCGGAAGGCGCAGCCGCGCCGCGAATGTCAGCGCTTCGGTTACCGTCAGATCCGAATGGACGATGTCGTCTTGAGGGACATATCCGAATAAGGATCGCAATTGATCCAAATTCCTGTAGAGATCTGTATGATCGAACAGGATTTTGCCGCTTTCGGCAGGTCGAAGCCCGCTCAGGGCGTTCAGAAGCGTTGTTTTACCGGCGCCGCTCGGACCAAGAATGCCTATGAATTGACCCGGCTCGGCAACGAAACCCGCATGATTCAAAATCGGCCCTGTATCTCCCTTTTTGGTAAGCCCCCTGGCTATGATTCGCCCGACAGATAACCGGCGTACGCGGATAAGTTGTTTCCCGTCATAGATAAAGAAAAAGGGCCCAAACTGGATTTGATCTCCGATGACGAGCTCGTGTTCATCGAATCGTCTGCCGTTGACGAACGATCCGGATTTACTATGGAGATCGAGCAAACGAAATCCCTTGGCCCCTACCTGGATTGTCGCGTGCCGCCTCGACACGACAGGATCATTGAGCCAGACGTCCGCTTCCTCGGTTCTCCCAAAAACGAGGTTGGTAGAAAGCGGAATGAATTCGACCGGTACCTTCTTGTACAATACGGAGCCGATCGGGTTGGCGGAATCCGAGCCCGAAGAAGAAGATTCATCAGGAGAGATTCCTCCGAACGCCAAAACTACGGGTCCTATCTGAATATGGTCACCGGATTTCAGCGAAGTTCGACCGGAAATCCGGTTGCCGTTCACCGCGGTTCCTCTTTGACTTCCGAGATCTTCGACAAACCAGTTTTCTCCCTCGAAGAGGATTCGGCAATGACGGCGGGATACCTCCGGATGGCTCAGTACGAGGTCCACTTCAGCCGCCCGCCCAACGACAACGTTCTCGCCGGAAAGAATCTCGCAGCGAGGAGGGAGACCGGAGAGAATGGAGATCTGGGTTTCCAAAGTTGCTTTAGCTAATCGAACGTCAGCTTCAAATTCAAGCGGCCTTCTTGTCCGCGCCGCTCGCCAAGGACCATACGGCAATCTTCGACATATGAGGCAGAGCATGAAGGCCGTCAGAGAACTACGGCAACGAAAAGCATACTACCGTTGCTGCATTCCTGCCCTGGCGGGGTTCGTAAGTCTGCGATCCATAGTCCCTGACGGTTGTATTCAAATGGACCAGTTACATCACAACGGCAACGGGTTTCTTGCACAAAGCCGAAAAGTAAATTCAATCTAATAATGGTCAGGTTTCTCCTCACCGTCGCGATCTTTTGTGCCCTGGGCGCTGCGGTCCTGGGTTTTGCCAACCGGGCCAAGCTGCTGCAACTGAGCCAGGAGCTGAAGGACGCTCAAAGCGCGCGAGATGATGCTCGCAACAAGCTCAACGACCTTCAACAAAGGCTAAAGCAAACCGAGGATCGGCTTTCGACCCAAGAGCGATTGACGCAGCAGGAGCGGGATTCGCGCAACGGCGATCTTAATGCGACCAAGGCCAAACTGAATCAGCTGACAGAACAACTCACCGCGCGCGACAGCGAGAATAAGGCCCTTACAGCAGCCATTACTGAAGCCGGCCGGAATCTGGAGCAAAAACAACGAGCGGAGGACGATCGCAAAGCTTTAGCGAAGCGTCTGATTGAAACCGAAGACGAGCTGAACCAATATCGGATCGCCGAAAACAGGGCTAAGTCACAATATCCGGCAGACCTGAAAGGCAGCGTTCTTTCGATTAATCGGGATGCGAAAGCTTTGACCGTAAGCCTGGGAACCAACGCTGGGATCGCGCCTAATTCGAGGTTAACGGTCGTCAGAGATGGGCAACAATTGGTCGACCTCCGCGTAGTATCAGTTGAAACGAACACCTGCGTGGCAGAATTTGCTTCTTCTTCGCCGGACAATCTCTCAAAAGTTGTTGTCGGAGATTCAGTGATATTCACCACCAAATGAAGAAAGCGTTTTTATTATTTGGCACAGGCTTGCTTCTCCTGGGATGCGCTTCAGATGCCGCCAGGGACGCAGCCCAAACTCCGACATTCGGCAAACCTCAGAGCACGATTCCCTGGAATCAGCCCACCGATTGGGAACGAGGCGGTCAGCTCGGTTCGATGCCGGGTTTCCAACCGAGCCGTTAACAACATCCGGGGTTTGAAAATTCTTATTCTGCGGGCAGGGGCATTGGGGGATCTCCTCCTTACTCTTCCGGTACTGGATGAGATCCGGTCAAATCTTCCACAGTCATTTATCGAGGTTTGGGGAGTTCAGCCCCAAGCGAGTCTCATTCAGTCTGCCGATCGGGTGGATCGCCTGGATGCCCTTGACGTTGCCCCGCTGTTCATTGCCGAACCAATCCCTCCGGTTCTGCGAGGACGACTGAGAGAATTCGATCTCGCGATTAGTTTTCTTGCTGACCCTGGCGGAGTTGTAGCCCAAAATCTCGTATCCGCGGGAGTGCAGAGAGTGATAAAAGGCACGCCGGCAAAGGAACCAACTATCCACGCCGTTTACCAATTGGCGTCGGTGCTTGAGCCCCTCGGTCTGAGTCTGCGCGATCCGGTACCAAAATTGAAGATCGACCGGAGTCAGAGTCAAAAGCCGCTGCTGGGATTTCATCCAGGAAGTGGCTCGACTGCGAAAAACT
>DATMQC010000256.1:0-8595 GCA_035567275.1 Chthoniobacterales bacterium
ATGGGTAATCAAGGGCGCCGAAGCTCAGCAAGATGAAGGCAAAGTTCAATCTTTCCTGAATACCTTGGCCAGTTTGCGTGCTACGGCTTGGGTTGGGGATTCTCCGCCGGAGCAAAGCCTCAATGCTTCTTCGCTTGTAGTGAAGTTCCGTTATCAATCAGGCGAAGGCAATCGAGAGACAGAGCTCAGGTTCAACGGCACAAATCCTGAGAACCAACATTATGGCACGAGCACGGAGCAGACAGGGACTTTCCTAGTCGACGACGAACAGTTTAAGCGCTTAAGTGCGTCGCTGGTTCACTGACCTGTGAGACGCCAGATTCTCGAGAGACGAAGGACGACGACGCATAAGCGCTTCGGAATTTGGGCTAAGCTTTCTGTCCCACGTAAACCGTTACGATACCCAGCGTCAGGCGTTTCGCCCCGCAATTTGCGAAGTCGGAGGTATGTAACAGTTCGAGCATCGCCTCGCCCTTGGGAAAGCTTTCTATGCTTTGGCTGAAATACCGATAGGCCTCGGGTTCGCCGGTAAGCCAACCTGCAAATAGCGGCAAAAGATGATGAAGATAAAAGCGGTAGATGGCCAAAAGAGGCGGACCCGGAAGAGAAAAGTCGAGTACCACGATGCGTCCGCCTCTCCGAAGCACTCTGCGCACTTCGGAGAGGGCCTTTTCGTAAGAAGCCATGTTTCGCAAGCCAAAAGCAATGGTCACGACATCAAATCGCTCTGCGATAAATGGCAATGCCAAGCCGTCCGCGACGACCAACTCCCTGATACCGCGGCGACTGGCGACAGCAAGCATCGGCGCGCAAAAATCAGCTCCAACGACACGAGCTGCCGGGATTCGCTTTACTATTGCCTCAGCGAGAACTCCGCTTCCAGTCGCGAGATCCAGCACGTCGTGAGGAGCCCACTTGAGAATTCTAGCGCTGACGTAGGCGCGCCACCAGGAATCGAATCCCAAACTCAACAAGGTGTTTGCCAGGTCATACCGATCGGCAATCTGCGCAAAGAGATGCTGAATCGTCGTCGGCTCCTGCTGAGTAAAGGAGGATTCCATCGCCTGAACTTGCTCACGAGAGGACTCGAACCTCCACGGGTTTCCCCATACGGTCCTGAGCCGTACGCGTCTGCCAATTCCGCCACGCGAGCGAGAGAGGGGAAATTATCGGAGAAACCGCGGTTGTAAAGAGAAATGGGAAAGGCCGCTTCACCGGCGGCGTCCGCGTATAACGATGATGTTGCTGAGACGGTGCACTAACTGAGCCTCATCGGCATCAAGACGTATAGAAACGGCCCGGAAATTTTGATCACACCCGGACTCATTTCGTCGATCAGATCCAAATAAATTTCGTCGGTAGAAAGATTCCGCAACGGCGCCATCAGAAACTCCGGGTTGAATGCGATAGAAAAATCGCGGCCCTTGTACATAACAGGAAGCGATTCCTTGGCCTCACCTACGTCCGGGGTATTTGCGACAATATCGATATTGCCTTTGGAGAAAATGAGTTTGACCGAGTTCGATTTTTCACTGGCAAGCAGCGAAACGCGGCGCACGGCCGTCAAAAAAGTCTCCCGTTCGAGTGTTATTCTCTCTTTTGCCTCCGGAGGAATGACCTGCCGGAAATTGGGGTAATTACCTTCTATCAGCTTCGAGACAAGCAACGTTCGATTCAATTCAAAGGCCATCTGATTTTCGCCAATCGAAATCTTTGCATCGCCCTCTTCGCGGACCAATCGCTGCAGTTCGGTAACCGCCTTGGTGGGGACGATGATGTCCAGCTCCTGGCTTCGCGGAAATTCCAGCTCAAGATCCACCAATGCCAGGCGTCTGCCGTCGGTCGCTACCAGCGTGAGCTTGTTATCCTTAAAGGAAAAGAGAACACCGTTAAGGACATAGCGCGTTTCATCCGTGGAAATCGCATACGAAGTCTTTTTCAGACCATCTTTTAGCTCCTTTTGGGCGATGGTAAAGATTTTAGCCTCATCAAACCGCGCGAGAGAGGGAAACTCCTCCTCGGGCAACCCAAGTATTTTGAAATAGCTCGGGCCGCTGCGAATAGAGGCAAGATTTTTGGAGTCGACATCAAAATAGATTTCGGCCGCCGGCAGCTCTCGCACGATCGAAAAAAGTCTCCGAGCAGGGAGAGTGGTAGCTCCCGTTCGCTCAACTTGAGCTTCCACAGAACCACGGACACCCATGTCCAGGTCTGTTGTCGTCAGCCGAAGCTCGCCGTCGCTCGCCTGCAACAACACATTGGATAAGATCGGAAGCGTTGTGCGGGTGCTAACCACATTTTGAACGGTCGAAAGGCCTTCGAGCATCTTATCCTTACTGACGCTAAATTTCATGGTGTAAGGGGATATAAAATCATGCGCAGGAAATCTCCGCAAGTCGCTGGAGGTCAGGGAAGCGGGGAATTTGGCCGCGCCTCAGCGCTCCAGCTGGGTATCGAGCAAGACGATGAGCTGCCGAACCTGATCTTCCTTAACCATTCGCCCTGAAACCGTTTTACAGGCGTGCAAGACCGTTCCGTGGTCTCGCCCGCCGAATGCATCGCCAATTTCGTTTAAAGAAGCTTTAGTATGGCGCCGAGCAAGGTACATAGCGACCTGTCGAGGAAAGGCGATGTTGGCCGGCCGGCGCTTGCTGGTCATGTCAGCAAGCCGGACATCGAAATGTTCGGCCACTTTCTTTTGTATTTGATCAATGGTGACGGTCTTTTTGGCTTCCTCCTGGAGGATATCTCGCAGCAGTTGTTCCACGGTTTCGCGCGAGATTTCCCGTCCACTGAGGGAAACGAACGAAGCGACGCGCATGAGCGCCCCTTCCAAGCGTCGCACGTTGGTTCGCACGCGCTGCGCTAAAAATTCCAGGACATCCTGCGCAAGATGTACATGAAGAGCCTGCGATTTCTTTTTCAGGATAGCCATGCGGGTTTCGATATCGGGTGGCTGAAGCTCCGCCGTCAGCCCCCATTCGAAGCGCGATACGAGCCGCTGCTCGAGGTTGGCTATCTCGCTTGCGGGTCGATCGCTCGAGAGCACGATCTGTTTACGACCGTCGAAGAGGGTATTGAAGGTGTGAAAAAACTCCTCCTGAGAGCGCTCTTTTCCCGCGAGGAAATGGATATCATCGATGAGCAAAACGTCAGCTTGCCGATAACGTTTACGAAACTTGACGAGTGTATTATGTTGAATCGCGTCGATAAACTCGTTCGTAAACTTCTCGCTCGATAGATACATCACCTTGAAACTCTTCTTTCGATCTATCGACTGTTGCCCAATGGCCTGCATCAGATGCGTCTTGCCAAGACCCACCCCACCATAAATGAAAAGGGGGTTGTAGGTCTTGGCCGGTGATTGAGCCACCGCCAGTGCCGCCGCGTGCGCAAACTGGTTGTTGGGGCCCACCACAAAAGTATCAAACGTATTCCGCGGGTTCATCCCGTGGTTGGTCGCCACTTCGGCTTCCTGGTCCGCGAGAATCGGTTGCGGCGTCTCGCTGACCTGCTCTAACCGCGCGTCGCTCAAGCTCCCGGGCTTCCCGCTGTCGGCTATCCGAAAGTTGATGGTTCTTGGGCTTCCGAGCACAGCAAGAGTCGCCGACTGCACCAGACTCAGGTAATTGCTCTCTATCCAGAGCTGATAAATCGTATTCGGGACTTGAAACGTGAGGCCGAGCTCGTCCGCCTGCACAAGCTCGATAGCCGCAAACCATCTTTGGAAGGCATCGCCGCTGACGCGTGGTTGAATTTCGGACGCTATTTTATCCCAGATTTTGCGATAGCTCTCTTCCATAACAATTTATCCACACGCCCTCCGATCCGATTCCCGGCACAGCCATCGCTCCGTGCAACCGGGACCAAGGGAAGAAAAAGGCGTTACGAATGGGGGGGAATCGTTTACCACGTGAGACGCTGGCGCCTTAAGTTGTCCTTACTCAGATAGTTGCGTCGACAGCCGGTTAACTGAAATCGCCCTGAATCGATCGATCCATCTTATTGACACCTCACGATTGCAGCCTACTTCGAATGGATGGAATACGTTGCTCAACATATAATATTCACAAGTTATTCACACGTACCCGTACCCGCCTTGACCCGTCGAGCGGAGGTCACCTTAGATTCAGCGCGCTATATCAGCAAGAAAAATTCCCTCTAAAGAGCCAAATAAATTCTACTGTTAACGCAGGTTATGCTTGACGTTCCTGCCACCGCGTGTTCCTCAACTATTTTACTTGATCGCCGCAGTGCGCGCGCCGCTCCGCCTCCTCAATCCGGGGCAAAGGAGTTGGAAACAGAAAGCTAATCGTGAAACAGGTCATGGATCCAACAAAGACCCACCAGGGGAACGCTATTACCGGCCACCAATCAGGCAACCACCCGCCAAACGCCCAGTCTTGCGGCTCGATACGCCCATGGAAAAGCAGATCGGCCAGATTGATTGCCGGCAACTTAACTTTACAAAACATTAACACTGAGGCGATTCCACAAATCATCGCCAGCACATTGGCCTCGTCGCGTCCTCGACGTTGCGTCCACATGCCGAGAAGGAACACCGCAAGCAACGAACCGTAGGCATAACCAAAGCTTTGCAATGCGAGCGGTATGATCGTGAGTTTTGAATCTCGCAGTACGGCGTAGGCCGCGAGGGTCGCCACGACAATCATCGCTATCCCGAACACGATTGTAGCCGCTCGCGCAGCATGTATGGCCGTTCTTCCGCTGTCGCCGCGCGCGATGTAGGGCAGAAAAAAGTCCTTTGTAAAACTCGTCGCCAAAGCATTCAAGGCTGCCGAGGTTGATCCCATCATTGTCGCAAAAACGCCGGCGACGATTAGACCCCGCGCACCAACAGGCATGCTGGTGACAATGTAGTAAGCGAAGATTTCATTATCCGTTTCCGGCAAGCGCGGATCTGGCGCTGCCTGGTAGTGAACCCAGAGGAGGATTCCTACCAGCAAAAAGCCAAACGCTATGGGTAAATCGGCCAATCCGCTGAGAATCAAAGAAAGTCTGGATTTACGAAAGTCTTTCGCTGTTAACATTCGTTGCACGTTATCCTGGTCGGTCCCGTGCGTTGCCATTGTGAGAAACGTTGAACCGATGAATGCCGAGAATAGGGTGTACGGTTCCTCCAGCGCTTTCTTTAACCCCATCCAGAATCCCTCATTGAAGTTGATGCCGGTTTGAAAGAAGGGTGGGATGCCTCCTAACTTTTCCCGGATGGTAGTTAGTCCTCCCGGAGTCCCCCTTACTAACAACCAGATGGCAAAAGACATCGAGCCCACCATTAAGCTTGCTTGGATAAAGTCAGTCCAGACGACCGCTTTTATCCCTCCAATCGCTGTGTAAAGGGTAGTCAGTAGAGTAACAAAGAGAATCCCCCAAAAATAGATCCAGATACTGATCTGAATTTCGGGAAACAGGTACTGCCAAATGACTTTGATGATGACCCCCCCAAGATACAGGCGGACTCCGATCCCCAGTACCCGGGTGAATAGAAAAATGCCGCTCGCTAAGTTTCTGGTCCAGGGACCGAACCGAATCTCCAGAAATTCGTAGATACTCTGAACTCCGTATCGGTAGTACGGACGAATGAAGGTAAATGCGATAACAATGCGGGCCAGGATGGTTCCGATCGTCAATTGGGCATAGACAAAGCTCCGCGTTTTGAACCCTTCCGCGGGCGTTCCAAGAAATGTTGCGGCACTTGTCTCGGCAGCAATAATTGACGCCAATACCGCCCACCAGGGAATAGACCGGCCGCCGAGCGCAAACTCGGTCAAATTTCTATTCTGGCGCCCCGCCCAGAGCCCGATTCCGACGATTCCGGAAAAGTATACGACAAGGACGATAGCATCTATCCAGAGCTTTTCCGGATGCATTGATGGGGCGGTGATCACAGTCGCCGTCAATGAGCGACCGCGGCTACCGGCACCGGTGCAAGATTCTTGACTAAAATTCGAGAATTCCTGCCACTGCTTTCATATTTTGTTCGCCTCGCCGGTGGCAATATTTCGGGGCTTGCCTCCGTAAAGCCGCCCTTCTGCTGTAAATAAACAAACGCCTGCGTGGAAAGAGCGAACAGCTTCGAATACCCGCGCTGACGCGCTAGATTTTCCACAAAAGACATCAGTTTTCGCCCGAGTCCCTGATTCTCGTTCGAGCGACTCACATAAAGGCATGCTAATTCCGCCATTTTTTGCTCCGGGTAGGGATAAATCGCGACGCAGGCCGCAATGTGCCGATCAATTTCCAGAACCCAATAGTCATCGATACTCGCCAGAATTTCGGCTCGCGTCCGACGTACGAGTTCCTCGCTTCGCACGGATTGTTGAATTAACGACATGACCGCGCGGATATCCTTTTTGTACAAGCGTCGGATTTGCTCGTATTCATTCGAATAGATCATGGTTCCGACGCCGCCATTGCTGAAGATTTCTGCCAGCAGGGCTTCGTTTACGTTTCCGTTAAGCAAATGAACGCGCGGAACTCCGTACAGGCAGGCTTGCGCAGCATGCTCCAGTTTTGAATAGAGGCCCTTGGGAAGATTGTTTTTTTGCTTTTTGAGCAATTCTTCCAACTCGGGGGCAACGAGGTGCCCGATCCGCTGTCCATCAATTACGAGCCCGTCGAAGGGCGAGAGGAAAATGATCTTCGCAGCATGAAGAGCCTCCGCGATTTCCATGGCGACGAGGTCGGAATTAACGCGAAACGTTCGCCCTTCGCCATCGAATCCAAGGGGCGGTATGACGGGAACAATCGCTTGATCCAGGAATAGCTCCAGGATCTTTACATCGACGCGTTCAATTTTACCGGAATACTGATAGTCGACTCCATGAAGAATGCCGAACGGATGTGCGATGACACAATTTGCGTAGGCGGCGCGAAGATCGACCTGCGTAAGACCCTCCATGATCTCGTTTGTCAGCCTGATTGCTACATTGATTGAAAGCTGGAGGGTTGCTTCATCAACCACTCCGGTTCCATCAAAGTTTGAGACCTTGACTCCCTGTTCGAAGGCTGCCTGTTCAATTTGCATTCCGGCACCATGAACGAGAACGACCTTGATGTTAAGCGAACGCAAGACAGCAATATCGAGCAGGATATTTGCGAAATTTTCTGAACCGAGAATTTCCCCATCGATTGCGATCACGAAAATCTTGTCCTTGAAGCGCGTGACGTACTGAAGAATTCCGCGAAGCTCAGGCAGTTTCATTGCTAAAACAATTGCTCCAAACGTTTCAGATCCAAGTCCTCAGCACTCCGGACAATCAAGTCTGCTACCTTGAAGTCCTGCCGCTCGCTGAACCGATTGGGAATAGCGACCGCTTTCATTCCGGCCTGCTTAGCCGCGCGGCAGCCCGGCTCGGAGTCTTCAAGCGCAACGGCCCGATTCGGCTCGATTCCCAGAGCTTGTGCAGTTTTCAGGTAAACATCCGGAGCCGGTTTCGGATTCAAGACCATCTCACGCGTAACAACGGCGTCCACTAACGTACGCAAACCAAGCCGTTTCAGTCCATCCTCTACCCATCCATTGCCGGAATTGCTGGCTACACCGATCCGAAGGCCGCGCTCCCTTGCGGCTTGGAACAGAGGTTCGATGCCTGGTAAAGTTCTGGCTTGCAACGTCAGCGCCCAATTTCGAGCTTCCCGCTCCGGAATGAGCTGTGACCAGTCAAGTCTTCTACCTAGCAACCTTTCGAGATGCACGGCGGGATCAAATCCGCCGATATATCCGGTGGCGTGACTCCAGTCGTTGAGATTCAGCTCGGCGCCAAAGCGCTCGTATACTTCCAGCCAGCTGATAAAGCCCGCGCCCTCGGTATCTACGATCAATCCATCGAAATCAAATACGATCGCCCCAAGCGTTGTCATGTCAGTCGGAGCTTCAAATGCACAAGACGAGCCGCGAACAGGCGATCACTCGACCCGAGTCAGCGCTCAAGACTGACTTCGAATAACTCGTCCGGGTTAAAAAAACGCTTCAGCTCTGTAAGTGCATTCTCAGGACTATCAGAGCCATGGACCAAATTGAACATGGTGTCTTTTCCAAAATCGCCGCGGATCGTTCCCTTTGCTGCTTTGCGAGAATCGGTAGGTCCGATGAGGTCACGAACTCGGGTCACAGCGTTTTCACCGGAAAACGCGATGATAACAACCGGACTTGATTGCATGAATGATTTCAATTCCGGGTAGAAAGGTCTGTCCGATACATGCGCGTAATGCTCGGCGAGCAGGTCATCCGCAAGCAGCATCATCTTGCAGCCGGCAATCTCTAAACCGGCCGCCTCAAATCGCGTGATCACTTCGCCGCAACGTCGCGCCGCAAGGCAGTCCGGCTTGAGTAGTACGAGGGTCGTTTCGATCATATTTGAACTTTCCGTTTCGCACGAAGCCGAACTTTTTCAAGGCCTACCACAAAAGAGGCCTCGCAAATCTCTCAGAAAGTAACAATGAGACGTCCCGATGCCGTCCGTCCACCTGGGGCGCGGCGTCGTTTCGCTCTCTGGTTTACCGTCTCCTAAATCCCTTGGGCTTCGTTGTGTACAAAATGGGTCGTCTGCGAGCGTGAGCAAGGAGCATCCC
>DATMQC010000257.1:0-2724 GCA_035567275.1 Chthoniobacterales bacterium
GGGCACCGAGGATGTCTTTAAATCGGTAATCAGTGGTTGCAGCCGGGCTTTGGATGCTACTGCGCAGACCATTGGGGGGGGCGGGTGAAGGCGAAGCGCGGCAGCAGCAGCCAGAATGAAAGTCCAAAAGTAAAAAGCCAATTCTTTTTCACGTAGTAGTGTCCATCAAACATCTAGTATTTCAGCCGCTCCGTGACCACCGTGTCCTCCGTGCGAGCTTCCTCTCGCATTCATGATTCTTTGAAATAGAGCCATCTTACACGGTTCAATCACGCTCGAAAAGCCAGACAAAATTTCGTCCCCAATGAAACGGCTTTTTGTTGGCCTCGGACTTCCGCGAAGTTGCAAGGTGGCACTTCTGGCGCTGGATCCGCATCTTGCGGGCCTTCGCTGGATGCCCGAAGAACAGCTTCATCTGACGCTCAGTTTTCTTGGCAACGTTGGACCACCCGCGGAGGACCGCTTGCGGGAAGCTTTGCGCGGAGTACGTGTGCCCCCGTTTCTCTTGCCGGTGCGCGGCCTGGGTGTCTTTAGCTCGAGGGGACAAGTATCAGTCGTTTGGGCAGGTGTCGGGGGAGGGCATCCACATCTCTTTGCCCTGCATCGGCGTATTCAAGATGCTGTTCTTCATGCGGGTATCGAAGCGGATCTCAAGCCCTTTCATCCCCATATCACAGTTGCGCGTGCCAAAGGCGTTTCGCTGGAAACGCTTCGGCCGTTTCTGCGAAGCAATGCCGATACGGAGTTTGGCATTTTCAATGTGACCGGCTTTGAGCTCTATTCGAGCGTGCTGGCAGCGGGAGGCGCAATCCATCGTCTGGAGATGCGACAGGATTTCTGAGTGCGACCCCATGTTGCTGAGAATATTTCAAACTAAATTCTGAAGTTTGAAAGGTCGTTTCTCGTGCTCGTCGTCGTCCTTCTCGAGAATCTCGCTTGTCAAACGAACTAACCGCACAAAACAGTTTGCGGGAAAGTGAGCCGCCTTTCTCGGCGCAAAAAGCCCGCTTTTCGAGGACGAGGACGAGGACGAGCACGATTTCCAAACTTCGGATTTTGGGTTCAAATCAAAACGCTCGACCGGGATGGCGATCGGGATTGACATGTAACTTCAAGGTTACATATTGAAGCAAGGCGTCCGGCAATCGGCGCCGAACAGCGATCCAACAGCAAATCGAGGAAGTATGTCGGAGGAAATTTTAAAAGACCATCGCGTTGTTTCCGAAACAGAGTGGCTTGACCGGCGGAGAGACCTTCTGGTTAAGGAGAAGGAATTCACCAGGTTGCGGGATCAGTTGAATCAGCAGCGCAGGATGTTGCCTTGGGTAAAGGTTCAAAAGCAATACGTTTTTGATAGTCAAAAAGGCAGTGAGACACTGGTTGAATTGTTCGACGGACGGAGCCAATTAATCATCTATCATTTCATGTTCGACCCAAGCTGGGACGAAGGCTGCAAGCACTGCTCATTCTGGGCAGACCATTTTGATGGTATCGGCGTTCACCTGAATCATCGCGATGTCACTATGGTGGCTGTTTCTCGCGCTCCGCTGTCTAAGATCGAGTTGTTCAAAAAGAGGATGGGATGGAATTTCAAGTGGGTCTCCTCTTTCCACAACGATTTCAACTATGACTATCAAGTCACTTTTACCCCGAAAGAAATCGAGACCGGCGCCGTATTCTATAACTACGCGCAGACAAAGAATGATTCGCCGGAGCGTGAAGGAGTCAGCGTATTTTACAAGGACGAGAGTGGCGTAGTCTTTCATACCTATTCATGTTATGCCCGGGGCATCGACCTGTTGAACGGGACCTATAATTATCTCGATCTGGTGCCAAAGGGGCGCGACGAGGGCAGTTTGGAATTCACCCAGGAATGGGTCCGCTATCACGACAAATATTAGTGTGTCGTCGAGACGGCACAAAAACTATGCTTTCGGATCGTTCCCGGCGAAGCAGCAAGCGAGATAGGATATTTCTGTCAATCGCTGATCGGAGTCGCCGAAGGATCCTGGAGTTGCTGGCGGGGAAGGAATTGCCGGCGGGTCGAATTGCCGAGCAGTTCACGATGAGCCGTCCCGCTGTCATCAAGCATTTGCGTATCCTGCGATCAGCAGATTTGATCACCGTTCGTCGCCAAGGGCGGGAGCGAATCCACGCTCTCAACCCGGCGCCTCTGAAGAGCGTCCAAAGGTGGCTTGCGAAGTTTGAGGCATACTGGGATGAAAAATTGGAAAACCGCAAAAAGGATGTGGAAGAGGAAGCGCGCAGATGATTGGGAAGTGGGATCGCAATCAAGGTGCACTAGGTTGATCCGGATGCGACAATCCTTGACTCCTGATGTGTTCTTATGAACACTGGTAGTCGATGTCGATAACGCCGAAAGCTATCCAGGATCTACTCGATGAACTGGAGGCCTCACGGGCATCGCGCAAACGAGCCTGGGAACTTCTCCAGGAATTGCGCTGGGTGCTGAAGGATATTACCGGCGTTGAGGCTCCTCATCCGGAAAGGAAAACGATCGATCTCGAAGGCCGAATCATCAAAGAGGCGATTCGCAAAGCCTTGGGCGAGCGCCAAAGTGCGATAGCCGAACTGATTCGGGCAATTAAAGAGTACAGAAAGCTGGCGGATCAACCCTTGACGTTGCGCGATTCGGTTTACGCCGAAGCCGTCCAGAATCTGAAGAAGGCTCTCGAAAAAGCTGATCGGTTGCTGGAGCCATGA
>DATMQC010000258.1:0-7057 GCA_035567275.1 Chthoniobacterales bacterium
GCCTGGAGGGCTGCGGTCCCTCGCAGCCGTGGCCGGCCGTAAATCAGCACCATTTCACGGCGCCGACGGAGCATCGTTCACGCGCGCATCACCTGAATCCGGTCTTGTTCTTAAGTCCCCAGGTACTTTTCCAATTTTTCGAACGTACCAATCCAACCGTGTTTGTGATCTTCGCGAACATTATCATTTGGCAGCAGTTCGTGCCGAAGGCGGACTTCTGTCGAGGGCCCCAGATCAATGAAATCTACCGTAACCAGGCTTTCTTCGACCGCCAGATCGCTGTCGCATCCGCACTGCCAAGTATACACCAAATGCTCCGGCGTTACTATTTCCTTGTAAGTTCCGCGAATCTGTGTCTCTCCAATCCTCTGGCTGAATACATCAAAACAATATTCGCCTCCCACACGTAGATCGAGTCGCGCGGACTGAACGCGACACGTTGCAGGTCCGAACCAGTGTTGAATTTCTTCGGGAGTGGTCCAAGCCGCAAAAACGCGTTCGCGGGGTGCGGTGATGATATGGCGCATTTCGAGAACCGCTGTTTGTTCGGTCGTCGTATTCATGGTTTGTCTTTGTTCTTTTGCTGTTGCTTTTCCAGGTACCGGGATAAGGAAACAAACTGCTCATCCCAAAATTCGCGGTAACGTTCAATCCAGGCTGCCGCATCGCGCATCGGTTCGGCCTTGAGGCTCAAGCGATGGACTCGACCGTCGCGATGCCGCTCGATGAGTCCTGCATTTTCGAGGACGCGCAGGTGTTTGGAGACAGCCGGGAGTGAAACCGGGAACGGTTTTGCGATATCCGTGACGCGAGAATCTGTGTGGGCGAGGAGGTCGAGGATGCGGCGGCGGGTAGGATCGGCCAGAGCGCCGAAGACACGATCGAGCAAATGGGCGTCCGGATATTTAACCATGTGGTTAAATACTTGGACCTTGGCCGATGCGCAAGCGGAAATTCAAGGGACGAGCAAAGTCCCTGGCAGCCGTGCATCGAGCTCTCCGGCCCGAAACGCGCGTTTGAAGACCCAGCCGCTCTTCAAGGCACGGAGGAAGAGCGCCTGGCCATCTTTCGCCGAGTGAGGAATGAAATTCGGGACTACCTGAAAACCTTTCCGGAGAATGTTCGATGATTCTACTTGGAACGAAGATTGTCGGGGACGCGAAGTCGCGGCTATTCTTGTACTTGTAGGGAATTTTTGGTTCAGGAGTGTTCCATGAGCTTGGCGCGACGCTCGGTTTGGATGGCGTCGAGCTTCTTGATTTGCTCCGGATTCAAGGTTTTCGCGGCGTTGTTCCGAAAATTTGTCTGGATTTCGCTGAGCCGGCGAAGTTTCTGGATCTTGCTCAAAGAAGTGTTTGCCTTCAATGCCGCCGCCTCCCTATCTCGCTGTTCGACGACAGGTGCCAATTCCTTCTGTTGTTGATCCGTCAAATGAAGCTTTTTGGTAAGCTCCGCCATTTGAATTCCCGCTATATGCTGCGCAATAAGCGGCGTAGCAAAGACGACAAACAAGAATGCGATCAGAGCGGATCGAACGAGTGCGTAGGGTTTATTCATGTCGGTGCTCCTTTTTCAGGAGAGATTTTTTTGGAATGACTCTCAGCATTCGCCATCTTGCGAGCGCAAAATTTTTCCACCAGATAAAAACCCGCCGGAATCAGGAAAACCGCGATAACACTGGCCGCAAGCATGCCCCCAATAACCGTCGTACCCAAAATCTGCCTGGCTACGGCCCCGGAACCAGAAGCCGTCCAGAGCGGGACGCAGCCTAGTATGAAAGCAAATGAGGTCATGAGGATCGGCCGGAGCCGGAGACGCGCGCCGGTGAGAGCAGCATCCTGGAGAGATGCGCCCCGCTCGTACTCAACCTTCGCGAACTCGACGATCAAAATCGCGTTTTTTGCAACGAGACCGATGATCATTACAAGTCCGATCTGGGCGAAAACGTTATTTTCAATCTGGACAAGCAAGGGAGAAACGAAGGCCCCCACCGCAGCGCGGCGCAGATAGATCATGCCAAAAGCACCGAAAACTGCGATCGGCGTACTCAATAGAACGCTGAACGGCAACGACCAGCTTTCGTAAAGAGCGGCTAAAATCAAAAAGACAAATAGAAGCGAGAAAGCAAAGATCGCAGCCGGCGGCAGCCCTTGCTGGGCCTGTTTCTGCTGGTAGGACATGCCAAGGTAATCGAAGCCCATCTGGCTTGGCATCGTCTGCGCAAAGACTTCTTCAAGCGCCCGCATTGCTTGATCTGAAGTGTAGCCGGTGGCGGGCGAAGCATTGATCTGGGCGCAACTGTAAAGATTGTATCGCATCGTGAATTCGGGACCGGTCCGCCGTTCGACTCTGGTCAGCGCGCTCAAAGGAATCATTTGATTGTTCGTGTTGCGCACATAGAAGCCCCCAAGGTTCTCTACATTTGCGCGATATTCACCTTCCGCCTGAACATAGACCTGCCATTCGCGTCCGAATCGGTTGAAATAGTTAATAAACGAACCACCCATGAACGTCTGGATGGTCGTATACACATCACTGACCGCCACACTCTGTTTAAGCGCCTGATCGACGTCCACATCGATGTAGATCTGCGGCACGGCAGGCAGGAACGTCGTGGTGACGTGAGCTAGTTCAGAGCGTCGCTGAGCCGCCTCCAGGAAGGTCTTCGCGCTATTCGCCAAAAACTCCGGATCGCTACCAGCGCGGTCCTCGAGAACGAAACTGATATCGCCCGAAGTCCCTGCTCCCGGGATCGCCGGCGGCGAAAATGCGATCGCAAGCGCCTCCGGCAACCGGCTCAATTTTCTATTGAGGCGAGCCTTGATCGTCTGGAAATGTTCATTCTGGCTTTTCCGTTCCTCCCATGGTTTGAGCGTTACGAAGAGGAAGGCGTTGTAAGTGCTTTGCACTCCGGTGAGCAGACTTGAACCGATCGTTGCAGTCACCTGTTCAATGCCCGGCGTCTGCGCCAGAATCGTCTCGACTTCTCGACAAACATTGTCAGTCCGCTGAAGGGAAGCAGCATCAGGGAGTTGCAAGTTCACGTAGAAAAATCCTTGATCTTCGTCGGGCAGAAAGCCGGTTGGAATTCTCCTGCCAAGGAAAAGAGCGGCCGCCACGAACGCCAATAAAACGATGACCCCAGTAAAAACGTGGCGAATAAATAGAGCGCAAACCCGGACATATGCCTCCGTAGCCACACCAAACAACCGGTTGAACCATCCAAAAAAACCCAGCGTCTTCTGTTCGCGCCCGGGTTTCAAGAGCAGAGCACAAAGCGCAGGACTAAGCGTTAGCGCATTTAAAGCAGAGATGATGACCGATACGGCAATGGTTACTGCAAACTGTTGATAAAGCCGCCCCGTCACTCCGGGGATAAAGGCAGTTGGGACAAAGACGGAGGCCAGGACCAGGGCTACCCCTATCACCGGTCCGGTGATCTCGTGCATCGCCTTCTCGGTCGCTTCCTTGGGGGGAAGACCATTGTGGATGTAGCGTTCGACGGCTTCCACGACCACGATCGCGTCATCCACGACCAACCCAATCGCCAGGACCAATCCGAATAGGGAGAGCGTATTAACGGAAAATCCAAGTAGCGGAAAGAAGACAAAGGTTCCGATCAATGAGACCGGCACAGCCAGAAGCGGAATGAGTGTCGCGCGCCAGCTTTGAAGGAACAAGTAAACGACGACTATGACTAGTATTAAAGCCTCTACGAGCGTTGCGACCATCTCGCGAATGCCCGTCACTACGGGGCGGGTTGTGTCGAGTGAAACAACATAATCTACGCCTGAAGGAAACCGCTCTTTTACCGTCTTCATTAACTGCTTCACGCCCTTTGCCGCAGCCAAAGCATTGGTACCCGGCAACTGATAGATGGAAACAACCGCGGCGGGCCTTCCATTGAGCCGACCTCGAGTCGTGTAGGTTTGTGCCCCGAGTTCAACCCGCGCCAAGTCTTTCAACCTCACCGTCCCGCCATTCGGCTGCTGGCGGATAATAATATCTGCGAACTGCTCCGGCGTAGTGAGGCGGCCTTGTGAGCGGGCGGTATAGGTATACTCCTGCCCGGGGGGCGCGGGTTCACTTCCGACCTGACCTGCCGAGTTGACGGCATTCTGTGCCTGAACAGCATTGACGATGTCTGGAACGGTAAGGTTCAGCCTGGCGAGTTGATCGGGTCGCAGCCACAACCGCATGGCGTACTCACCGGCGCCGGAGATCTGCACATTTGAAATGCCGCGAACACGGGTCAACGCGTCGTTCAAGTTTATATATGCGTAGTTGGACAGAAAGAGCGCATCCCGGCTGCCATCCGGGGAGAATAACGAAATAACCATCAATGGCGCAGCCAGAGATTTTTGAACAGTGACACCGAGATTGTTAACCGCCGACGGAAGCTGCGACGAAGCCTGGGTCTGCCTCATCTGCACAAGAATTTGATCCGTATTCGGATCCGTGTTCAAATCAAAGTCGATTGTCAATACCATTTGGCCGCTATTGGCATTGACCGAGTACATGTAGTTCATGTTGTCGACACCGCTCATCTGTTGCTCGATCGGGGTCGCCACAGCTTGTTCAATCGTCCGAGCATCTGCGCCGGTATAATTTGCGGTGACTACGGTTTGCGGAGTAACGACGTCCGGAAAGAGCGACACCGGCAAAATTGTGATCGAGACAACTCCGACGATCACCGTCACCAGCGAGATAACGATCGCTACTATGGGACGATCGATAAAGAACTTCGTCATACGATACCTCGCGGTTCCTCTCCTCTGCTGATTCGTCGAACCGGTACCCTGCCGGCACACCATATCGAAAAGCGTTCGGCGATACAAAACCCTGCGGGGATCAGGAAAATCGCAAGCGCACTTGCGGCAAGCGTCCCGCCGATAACGGCGGTACCCATTACTTGTCGCGCTATCGCACCCGATCCGGAGGCCATCGCGAGTGGAATACAACCGACGATAAAAGCAAATGAAGTCATCAGAATCGGCCGAAACCGAAGTCTCGCAGCTGTCAATGCGGCCTCGGCAAGCGATTCTCCGCGGTCGTATTCCGACTTGGCAAATTCAACGATCAGAATCGCGTTCTTCGCAACCAGGCCGATGATCATAACCAGGCCGATTTGCGCAAATACATTGTTCTCTACCTGCACCAGGACCGGCGGAAGAAATGCGCTTTCGGTTAACCTGCGCATATAGAGTGCAAATAGAGTTCCAAAAACAGCGACCGGCGTGCTTAACAAAACACCGATCGGCAAAGACCAGCTCTCATAAAGAGCAGCCAGGATCAGAAAGACAAACAGCAGGGAAACTCCGAATATCACTGCCGGCGGTGTTCCTTGTTGCGCTTTCTTCTCCTGGAATGACATGCCGAGATAGTCGTACCCCATTGCAGGCGGCATGGATTGTGCAAAGACATCTTCCAAAGCCCGCATCGCCTGTGCCGAACTGTAACCCGGTGCAGGAAGAACCTGAATCTGAGCCGATCGGAACAGATTATAACGCATCGTAAATTCTGGTCCGAATCGGCGCTCGACGCGAGTCAGCGCGGAAAGCGGCACGGCTTCATTCTGACTGTTGCGCACATAAAACTGTCCAATCTGATCGGCCTCCTTTCGGAACTGATCTTCCGCTTGTATATAGACCTGCCATTGACGCCCAAAGCGATAAAAATAGTTGATAAACGATCCGCCCAGAAAGCTTTGCAATGTGTTATAAACGTCTTTGAGAGCAACTCCCTGCTTCAGAGTTTTGTCTCTGTCGACCGCTACATACGCCTGAGGGACGGAAGGTAGTAAGGTCGTCGTTACGCGTCCCAGTTCAGGGCGTTTGCGAGCCATCGCGATAAACGCATTCACGTTATCTGCGAGGAACCCAGGCCCTCTGTCAGCGCGATCTTCGAGAACCAATGTAACACCTCCGGCCACGCCTAACCCAGGGATCGCCGGAGGCGAAAATCCAAACACCGTTCCCTCGGGCCGCTGAATCAGCTGAAGATTCAGGCGCCCCTTAAGAGCCTGATATTGTTGAACTAACTTTTTGCGTTCGTCCCACGGAGCGAGAGCTACGAAAAAGAATCCGCTATAGGTACTTTGTACACCGCTCAGCAGGCTGAACCCGGCAACGGTGGTTGTGAATTGCACTCCGGACGTCTGAGAAATGAGAGATTCAATTTTCCGGCTTGCCTCATCCGTTCGCTGCAACGAAGCCGCATCCGGCAACTGTAGATTGACATAGAAAAATCCCTGATCTTCATCCGGCAAGAAGCTTGCCGGAATGCCCTTGCCGCAGAGTATCGCGGCGACGGTGAACGACACGAGAAGGAGCAGGACAACTCCTGTCCGCCTAACAAAGATCGCGGCAACTTGCACATAGCTTTCGGTCGTCCTGGAAAAGATTACATTGAAACGTTCAAAGAGTTGGTTCAATCCTCGACCGCCCATTTTCCGCGGGCGCAAAAGAAGCGCACATAAGGCCGGAGAGAGTGTGAGCGCGTTGAAAGCCGATATGATTACCGATAAGGCGATCGTAATCGCAAATTGCTGGTAAAGGCGCCCTGTGATTCCCGGGATAAATGCCGTGGGTACGAATACCGAAGCAAGAACCAATGCCACACCCACTACCGGGCCCGTGATCTCGCGCATCGCCCGAATGGTTGCCTCTTTCGGCGAGTGCCCCTGATGAATATAACGCTCGACCGCTTCAACGACGACGATCGCGTCATCGACTACCAACCCAATTGCGAGCACCAATCCGAAGAGGGAGAGCGTATTGATCGAGAATCCCAAAAGCGGAAAAAAGGCGAATGTGCCCACTAACGACACCGGCACGGCTAATAGCGGAATCACTGTCGCGCGCCAACTCTGTAAGAAAAAATAAACGACCAGCGCCACGAGAAGGAGGGCTTCCAGAAGCGTCTTGAGCATTTCCTGAATTCCGGCGACCACAGGTCGCGTGGTATCGAGCGCAACGACATAGTCCAATCCGCTGGGGAAATGCTCCTTCAGCCTCGCTAACACTTTCTTCACGCCATTTGCCGCGGCGAGCGCATT
>DATMQC010000259.1:0-24222 GCA_035567275.1 Chthoniobacterales bacterium
TGCTACTACTTCTTTCGCCGGATATTGATGGTCATGATGGTGTTCCACGAGCCATCCAGTCCCAGGATCGGGGATGTAAACACTTTGTGGTCGGGTTTTTTCAGCTCCGTCACTTCTCTGAATTTGGAAGGCGTTTGCGGACTGGGAACGGGGCCTTCCGTTTCTCATGTTAGAATATTTACCTTGGAGACTATCTGGCCCCCGGATTGCGGAGTTCTTCAAGATGAAGTACGCGTCACCTCAGCGTTTCCCACTCGCCCAATTTATGTCAGACAAAGAACCACTCTGGAAGACCCTAGTGAAGAAGTAAGACCTTCTCGACTACTCCTTCCAAGAAGCTGCTGCATGGCCGTTTGGAGAAGCGATCTTCAACCTCGAATACGAGGAACGCCAATGGACTCGACTTTCTGCCGCTTTATAGTCCTGACCTCAACCAGATTGCGAGCGTCTGGAAACTACGCGTCAACTCTGCCTGCATAATGTTTACTTCCCCAAACTTGATCAGTTATGCGCAACTGTTGAGCAAGCAAAGGCAGCGCAAGCCACCTTTATTTGTCGCCTGTTGTGAAAATATTAACATTTATGGCGAAGACGTCGGAAGCAAATCTAAGGGCTAATATATCTCTTCTTCGGGTCGATCATCCTTCAAGAAAAGTAACGTTTCGCCCTTTTCGCCGTCAGGAGAGGTGAACGTATGATCAGTCTCGATACAAAAGGGAAGCAAGCCTCCGAACAGATGGAATTGATCAAGAAATTCCCTACCTCCGCTTTTGTAGCTGGACGGTTACACGAGGTGGGTTGGGGGTCTGACTACGGACAATCTCTTCTAAATCATTTCAGGGAAGAGCTTCTCCAGGAATGTGGAAAGGAGCTGTCCGAGGTACTCGAACGCTTCCGAGCGTTCAAACCATCCTCCTGATGATGAACGGTTAAGGTCCCAAGGCTTTGCCGTACCGCTTCGATGACGTTACGAGTCTAGCGGTCCTGGTTGGCGAGGCCGGTCGCTCCGGGCGTGCGGATTCTTGATCCGATCATCAGCCTCGCGATTACCTTTGAAGAGACTGTTGGTGTGTATGGAACCGACAGGCTTCGATCATCATGGACCTGACCACTCCGGCCCTTCGCGACTCTTAAGCCAAATTTCTCAGCTCCCGCAACGCGACGGACAGCATCGAAAGATCGAGGTTGCCCGCAGACTGAAGGTCGGCGAGCACCTGCCGGCTGCGTCCCAATGCGCTCTTGTTTTGCGCTTCCCACGCCTTGATGAGCGCGTTCGGCACCTTCACTTGGGGGCTGAGTTTCAGAACCAGGCTGGTAAGCTCTCTTTGCAGGCCGGAGACATCGTCTCCGAGCGCCGCTTTGGCGAGCGTCTGCCAGTGTGAATCCGCAGGTAATCCGCCGATCTGCTTGCGCAGCCAGGAAAGTTCGAGTCTCCCACCCATGCCAAAATACACCCCCGCCACTTCTTCGACGCTGCGCTTCGTTTCAGCCGCAATCTCAACGATATCGAGCGCCGAGAAAAGCGGATCGAAACTTAGCAGGCGCATGGCGAGATCGTTTGGAACCTTGCTTTGGGTCAGGCTTTCCGCTGCCTGCCTCACACCGGCGCTCTGGTCGGGAGACAGAAATTTGTCGAGACCCTTGGCGAGGGCTTTAACCCCAGAGGCGAAATGCTCAACGGTTTTCGCGATGTCATCTTTCAAATTCCGATAACGCAGGAACCAAAGTGTTGCGCGCACCATCAACCTTTCCGAGTCAATCAGCATGTCGGACTGCACCGCATGCGGCACTTTGTTGTCGAGAGCTTCGAGCTCCTGCCAGAAGGATACAAAGTCGAATATCTCGCGCGTGAGCAGATAGGCTCGCACCACATCCGGGGCGCCGGCGCCGACTTCCTCCTGCATGCGGTGGACAAACGTGCTGCCCGCCCGATTGATCATTTCGTTGGTGACATGCGTCGCGATGATTTCACGCTTGAGCGGGTGACGCTCCATGTGCTCGCGGTAGGGCTCGCGAAGCGGCGCAGGAAAGTAGCGCACCAGCGCGGCGGAGATGTAGGGATCGTCCGGCACTTTGGAAGCGAGCAGCTCGTCGTAGAGCGTGATCTTGCTGTAGGCGAGCAGCACCGCGCGTTCCGGCGAAGTGAGACCGGTCTTTGCCGCCTTGCGCGAAGCCAGCTCCTCGTCGGACGGCAGAAATTCGATTTCGCGGTTGAGCCTGCCGGCCTTTTCCAGATATTTGATGAAGCGCGTTTGGGCGTCCAGCGGCATGCTTTTGCGCACGCTCAACGACTGCGTCTGGAAATAATTGTCGCGCAGAACCAGCGCGCCGACTTCGTTGGTCATTTCCGCGAGCAACTGGTTGCGCTGCTCTTTGTTCATGCGTCCTTCGGCAACCACGGAATTGAGTAGTACCTTAATGTTAACCTCGTGGTCCGAGCAGTCCACACCGGCAGAATTGTCAATCGCGTCGGTGTTGATCTTGCCGCCGCTAAGCGCGTACTCGATGCGCCCGAGCTGGGTAAAACCGAGATTTCCGCCTTCCACGACCACCTTGCAGCAAAGTTCCTTGCCGTTCACTCTGATCGCGTCGTTGGCGCGGTCGCCCACCTCGGCGTGAGTCTGATGCGTCGCCTTCACATAGGTGCCGATTCCGCCGTTATAGAGCAGGTCCGCCGGCGCCTTGAGGAGGGTGCGAATCAAATCGGTTGGAGTGAGCGAATCGGCGTCCACTCCCAGACCTTTTTTGACTTCAGGGGTAAGCGTGACCGATTTCGCGCTCCGCGGGTAAATGCCGCCGCCTTTTGATATCAGCTTGGAATCATAATCAGCCCACGAAGAGCGAGGGAGGTTGAACAACCGCTCGCGCTCTATGAAACTTGCTTCCGGATCGGGATTGGGATCGAGAAAAACATGGCGGTGATCAAAAGCGCCGAGAAGCTTAATGTGGCGGGAGAGCAGCATGCCGTTTCCGAACACGTCGCCCGACATGTCGCCGATCCCGACCACGGTGAAATCGGTGCTCTGGGTATTGACCCCCAGTTCGCGGAAGTGCCGCTTGACCGATTCCCACGCCCCGCGCGCGGTGATCCCCATCTTCTTGTGGTCGTAGCCGATGGAGCCGCCCGAGGCAAATGCATCATCCAGCCAGAAGCCGTATTGCTTTGAGACGTCGTTCGCTATATCGGAGAACGTCGCGGTGCCCTTGTCCGCGGCGACCACCAGGTAAGGATCGTCGGCATCGTGGCGCACCAGGTCTTTCGGCGGAACGACTTTGCCTGCGACCAGGTTGTCGGTCAAATCCAGCAGCCCGCGCAGGAGAGTCTGGTAGCACGCGATTCCTTCTTTCATGAGGGCTTCGCGGTCAGCGGGAGGCTGTTTCACAACGAATCCTCCCTTCGACCCAACTGGGACGATCACGGTGTTTTTGACCATCTGCGCTTTCATGAGACCGAGGACTTCGGTGCGGAAATCTTCCATGCGGTCGGACCAGCGTAATCCTCCGCGTGCCACCTTGCCGCCTCTCAAATGCACTCCCTCGACGCGCGGCGAATAAACGTAGATTTCGAACATGGGCTTGGGCTCAGGCAGCCCCGGCACCAGCGCTGGGTTGAACTTGAAGGAAATGTAGGGCTTGGTCGCGCTGCCGGCGTCCTTCTGGAAGTAATTAGTCCGGAGCGTCGCCTGGATCACGGCGAGAAAGCGCCGCAGCATGCGGTCTTCGTCCAGGTTTTCAACTGAGTCCAGCGCTTTTTCGATTTCGACGGTCAATGCCGATACTTTGACCCCGGCTTCGGCAGTGTTCGCGGGATCGAAACGCGCAATAAAGAGTTCGGCCAGTTTCTTCGCGATCG
Source organism: Chthoniobacterales bacterium (assembly GCA_035567275.1). Taxonomy (GTDB): domain Bacteria; phylum Verrucomicrobiota; class Verrucomicrobiia; order Chthoniobacterales; family JAFAMB01; genus DASZHC01. The sequence continues at coordinate 3,854 of DATMQC010000259.1, forward strand.
CCGCGTTTGCGGACAGCGCCTGTTCCATATACGCCTGGCTGAAAGTAAAGCCGGTCTGCCGCAGGTATTTGCTGTAGGCCCGCAAAATCGTGGCTTCGCGCCAGCCAAGATTTGCCCGCAGCACCAGCCGATTGAAGTCGTCATTTTCAATTTCGCCGCGCCACGCACGCGCGAACGCTTCCTCGAACCCGCTTTTCACCTGGGTAACATCGAGCTTGATGTCTCCCGCATGACTCATGCCAAAATCATGCACATAAACCGGCGGTGTTCCTTCGGGCTCCACCTTATATTCGAGCTGTTCAAGCACTTTGACGTCCATGTGTTCGAGCATGGGCAGGCTTGAAGACAGGGGGATGGGCTTGCCCGAATGGAAAACTTTTAGGCGCAGCGGAGTGGCGCTCAACTTGTCACCGGCATAAAGATTCATTGCGAGGTTCTTTTCCGCCCCGAGGGTGTCCATGATTGCGGCGTCGATCACGGCTTCGGTGACTGAAGAGCCCTCGCGGTAGCCGGCGGGAAAGGCGTTGCCGAAGCGGTGATACAGCTGGTTGCCCCGCTCTTCGTCGAAATGCGCGATGAGCGCGTCATGCAAGTCATCCGTCCAGCGGCGCGCCGCCTTGACGATCTGCTTTTCGATCTCGCGAACGTCGAATTCAGGCACGCTTCCCGGCTTGGTGCGAACGATGATCTGCACACGCGCCAATACCGACTCGGACAGATGAACCGTAGACTCCGAGCTAATGCCGTTGAATGCCTGCATCAGGATCCGTTGCATGCGCTCGCGCAACTCGGTGCTGTGGTTTTCACGCGGCACATAGATCAGGCACGACAGGAAGCGGCCGTAAACATCGCTCCGCACGAAAAGCCGGGTGCGCTGGCGCTCGCCCAGGCGAAGTATCCCCATGGCATTTTCGAAAAGCTCGTCCTCGGGTATTTGCAAGAGCTCGTCGAGCGGATGCTCTTCCAGAATCGTGACCAGCGCCTTTCCCAAGTGGCCGTTGGGATCGAACCCTGCACGCATCACGACGTTTCTCACCTTACGGCGCAGGAGCGGGATGTCCGCAGGATGTGAATTATAGGCGATGGAAGTATAAAGCCCCAGAAAGCGCTGCTCGCCTAAGACCTGACCTTTCGCGTCGAAACGTTTTACGCCTACGTAATCCAGGTATCCGGGACGGTGCACCGTGGCGCGCGAATTCGCCTTAGTCAGCACCAGCAGTTGGGGAGCGCGCGCGAGCTTCCTTACTTCCGCAGTCACCGTGGCAAAGCTTTTCGAAACCTTGGTCTGCCTTGTCTCCCGCAATATGCCTAGGCCGGAACCCGGCACCACACGCAAAACGTCTTCGTCACCTTCTTTGAGCAGATCGTAATCGCGATAACCCAAAAAAGTAAAATGGCTCTCCGCGAGCCATTTTAATAAGGCCTTCTCCTCTTCAACTGTTTCGGGATCGAGCCCTTCCGGATAGGGCTTTCTGAGATCGGCGACACGGCGGTTCAAGTTGTCCTTCATTTTCGGATAATCCTCAACCGCCTTGCGCACGTCGCCGAGAATGCGCAGAAGTCCTGCTTCCAGCTCAACCAGCTTTTCCGGATCGGTTTGCCGATCAACTTCGACATGCATTACCGCTTCGGAAGCACCGCTCTTGCCGGCTTCCCGGGGTAGAATTTCACTCAAGCCACCATTCGCGTCCCGCCTCGTCTTAATGACTGGGTGAATAATGAGATGTAGAGTCAATCCCTGGCGGTTGATCTCCATTGTCACCGAGTCCACCAGGAACGGCATGTTATCATTGACTATCTCGATAGCTGTATGTGTGGACTCCCATCCGTCTTTTTCGCTTTTCGGATTGTAAACGCGCAGCTTCGAGGTACCCGACTTGAACTCCTTGATGAAATTCAGGTGTGCCAACACAGCGCCGCAAAGATTGGAAATACTGCGCTCCGCGAGGTCTTCCGGATCAACCTGCCTGTAATACTGGCGGATGAACGTCTCGGCCTGGATTCTTCCCTCCGCCGCCGTTCCTCGAAACTGCGCCACCACCTTCTCAATGATTTCTGCGTTTCCTAGTTGCGCCGTGAGTAACATGCGAGCCTCCTAACTACTTCCCTTCCTCCCTCGAAGCGAGGAGGACCGCCGTCTAAACGGCGGCGGAAGAATTGCACCGCGCGTAGCTATCTCCAAGATTTCGGGTGGCGGTGCCATTGAACCTGCTCCAAAGAGGAGGGGCCGACCGTCATTTTGCCTATTTGAGCAGAGGGATAGTCTTTCCTACCGTTGCCTTTACAGGCAGTTCAACAATCGCCCATCCGTTATGCTCGGCCTCACCTTCAGAATTTAGGACAGCGCCCAACTTATTGAGGGCAAAATCGGCTATTTGGTGCTTGCCTTCCCAGCGTAAATTAACCCTTGCCGTCCCGTCGTTCGTGTTCTCGTGAATACTCACAACTGCTGCTTCAACTTCAGTTTTCACGCTCATTCCTTTCTTTTTTGCATGACGCTATTTGTTTAGACGTTGAAAAATGCGGATTCATGTTAGAAAATCTTTGCGTTTTGCGCTTCAAAAATCGCTAACGATTTGCTCAACCGGTAAAGTGAATTCGAAAGACAACGGGTTCCGAGATTCGGCGACAGAACTTGGGCGGTTTGCCAAGGCCGTTGATCCGCGCCAACCTCTGAGCGGCAATATCAGCAACCCGGCGCTAACTAAACTGGATCGCGTTATAGTCGCATCAATGGATCGTCGCGGCGGTGTAACTGATTTTCTTTCTTCGCCATTTGTTCGAGGTTTGAGAACAGATTCCAGCCGCGAGATCTTTCACTTAGCATCAAGCTTTGATGCCAGAGCGCGATCAGTCGCAATTTGACGTCAAGTATTCTATGCCGCACAAATGTCCGGTATCTTACATTGGAAATTTTTGGTCGGATTACTCGCGCAGAATCTGGCTGGCGTGCCGGAGACCACGAAGTTGCGTTCGCCTGCACGTCGGGGTGATTTATTTCAGGAGTGAATCCAGTAATCAACGCTCGTCGCCTGTCCCAGCGGCTGAGGATGTGCTGATTAATCCCGATCTGGGATGCTACCGCACGCTCAGGTTCGCCAGATTCATCGCGATATCGTTTAAGCGCCTTGAGCAAATCACCAGGACTCGTTCCTTCGCTTGCTATCATGCGAAGGCGTGCATCATGCCTGGCACCGCCCGCATGATTGAGTCACGCGCGATTCCAAGCTTCTGCACCACGACATCCTGACTTTAACGTGCAGATAAATGAAGACGCGGGGTCGCTGAGCCTTATTGAACAGATAAAACGCCGCCCTTTGAGGGTCGTCGCATGATTAAGGAGCGTCACAGATGAAGGTCTACTCGACTGCTTCGCGAATGGGTCTCGTCCGGTGATAGATCGTTCTTCCAGTTGTTCTCGCCACGTTCGATATGGTATCTCCTGTCTCCACAGCCGCGTTCCTAACATGTCTCGCTGTCCAGTGTAGCGGCCCCTCAGCGTCGGCTCTAGACACAGCATACGGCGACAGCAACGCGACGGCTAGTATTGCACCCATCTTCTTCATACTTATTCAATATATATATGAATTGACGTGCTTACGACCGAAGTTATTCGCTGCCTCAAGAGAAAGTCGACCGTTCGAGCAGCTTTATCTACTGCGCGATAGAGGTACACCCACTGGCCCTTTGATCTTGATATAGGTCTCGTCCACACGCCAGGAGTCGCCCGCAGGTCGCGTATGCTGGTTCCAGCGCTTTTCAAAGTCCGACCCGTACCGCTGCATTCATCCAAGATGGTCGTATGAGCTCGCGCGATGCCACGCTCGGCCATAATCTGGCCGAGGTCTCGGGAGCTGAGTTTAAACGTCAGGTACCAGCGCACGCATAGCACGATGAACCTGGGTCGAACGCGGATGTAGAGGAAACAAAAACCAAGTGCGTCAAGCCGTGAAGGTCCTTGAGGAAGGCAAGCAGGTGGCAGCGTTTAATCTCCTCAAACGTATCGTCAGACACTTAAAAGCTTTTTTTCAAACGCTTCGTCGATGGTCTCTTTTTGGTCTGTCGACCTGCGGAGCTCACGTCAGTGATTAGGCAGATGCCTTCTCAACGAAAGTCATAGAGGGCGTGGGCTGACGGCGGCTACTCTTTTGCTAACAGCCCATATGTTCTTGGTCCGCATTCTTAGATAGTCGCCGCTTGCTAATCGATACCGATCTCGGTTCGCTGCCACAACATTCTCATCCTCACTGGGGTGCGGATCCATCTTTCCGATGGGTACAGTGTGGAATCCCTTTCCCGACCCGGCATCAAGTCTGGAGCTTCCAATAATACAATACCTTCTATTTTTCAGAAGAAGCAAAGTGGGACGCTTCAGCTACCATTGCCGAAATCGCGCAAGTCTATCAACTCTATCCCAAAACCAAGGACGTGGTGCTCATTAGCCACAGCATGGGCGGACTCCTCTCCCAAATGCAGGCGGTAACGACCGGACGCGTCCTCTGGGACCGTGTTTTCCAGGGCGATGCGGATCGGCTCTACGCCAAGGTTCCGCCGGACAATGTGGTTAAGCGGGCACTGATCTTCGACGCGAACCTTCGGGTGCAAAGGATCGTTTTCATTTGCGTTCCCCATCGCGGCAGCGATCTGGCGACCAACTGGATCGGTTCATTCGGAGTGGGTCTCATTAGCCTGCCGGGCAACTTCTTAAGTGGAGCCCAGGACGTGGTCAGCGCTCCGCTCGAGAAGGACGTTGGCGTTAAACACATGCCAACGGGCATCAACGGTCTTTCCCCGCGATCCCCTCTGCTTCGCGGGCTCGACACGCTGCCGATCCATGCTCCTTACCACACCATCGTTGGCGATCGTGGCAGGGGTGATACGCCAAACAGTTCGGACGGCGTGGTAGCCTATCGGAGTTCGCATCTAACGGGCGCCCAGTCGGAATTAATCGTGCCCGGCCCGCACGGTTCCTATGCTCTTCCTCAGACCGTCAGCGAGTTGAAACGCATCCTTCGCTTGAATTTGAGCGTTGCCAGTGCACCGCACCGGAACACGATGCCAAAAAAGCCAGCGTTCGGCTGCCGGGACGAGCAGCGAGCGGCCGGATCACTCGCAAGCGCCCGCGCCGCAGACCGCCGGGGAGAGTAATTCCGGGAAACCCGGAGTCGCGGTCGCATATCGGGAGGTAAAATGATGCAATCCCCGGAAACCCCGGTGAAGCCGCGCGCCGTGCAAGTGTGCCCTCTTTTGGTTCGTTTGCTTCTCTTGAGTGTCAGCTGGTTGGTATTGCTGATCGGCGTCGCCTGGGCCTTTGGCGCGCTCTGGTTTGATTTCCCGGTCTCAGCGTTGCGTCGACCTCTGGCGGCTGTCTTTGCGCTGAGTGCGATCGCAGCGCTCGCGTTCATGCGACCCCGTTGGCGGGCGCAGCTCGGGGTTGCCGGCGCCATTGCGCTCCTGGCCGCATGGTGGCTCACGATCCGCCCTTCCAATACGCGCGACTGGCAGCCGGAGGTGGCCCAAGCGCCCTACGTCGAAATTGATGGTGACCGCGTCGTGATCCACAACTTCCGTAACTTCGACTACATGAGCAAAACCGACTTCCGGCCGCAATGGGAAACCAAGACCGTGCACCTTTCTAATCTGCGCACCGTTGATTTCTTTACCAACTACTGGGGATCGACGCTTATCTGCCACACCTTCGTGAGCTTTGACTTCGGTCCGGAGGGTTACGTTTGCATTTCGATCGAGACGCGGATGACGAAGGGCCAGCTTTATTCGGCACTCGCCGGTTTGTACCGGCAGTTCGCGCTCTATTACGTCATCGGCGACGAGCGCGACATCGTGCGGCTGCGCACCAATTACCGGCTTGAAGACGTCTTTCTCTATCACCTGGTTCCGGCGACCCCGGAACGCGCCCGAGCCCTTTTCCTCGATTACCTCCAAAGCGCCAACGAGCTCCACGAGCGAGCGCAGTGGTATAACGAGCTCTTGAGCAATTGCACTTCGAACATCCGGCTCCACATCAAGCACATCGGCTCGGCTCGGCCCTGGGACTGGCAGCTCCTTGTGAATGGCTCTATCGACGAACACGCTTACGAACTCGGGGCGATCGACGCGTCACTGCCCTTTGCAGAACTCAAGCGCCTAAGCCACATCAACCACCGCGCTCGCGCAGCCGACCGCGATCCGGCTTTCTCGAGCCGCATCCGGGATGGACCGCCGGGGATGCAGTGAAAAACGGCTTTTTGGACGGATCGTTTGAACTCGATTTCCACGCTCGCCGAGCATGGAAAAAGCACTCAAAACCGAGCCACGGGCCGTGGCTACGTTCTACGCGGGCCTCGATTCTGTCTGCACTTTGTTGGGTAGGGCGGACCATCAAAGCAGCGTGAATCCCGCTTCAGCTACTCGCATTAATGTGGTCCAGAGCCGATGTTGAACGAAGCCGCTGCGCGGAGCCGGTCAGCGGCTGACGTCGGCGGTGAATTCGTAGGCGGCATAATAGCCGCCTATGACAACGCCACTACGAGCAAAATACATCCGGGATCTTGCGATTCGCGGCCGCGCAGAACGCACTCAGCAATCATACAGCAGATACGTTTCTGAGCTTGCGCGCTATTATCACCGTTCGCCAGAACTGATCTCCTACGAGGAGGTCGCGGACTGGCTTTATTACCTCATCAAGGAGCGAAAACTTTCGGCTTCCAGCGTTAACATCGCTGTCAATGCCGTACGCTTCCTCTACGGCGTTACCCTTGAGCGTAATACTGATCAGTTGATGGCGTGGTACCGCGAATGAAGCATAGCATTCGGCGCGCCGAAATCTACGCACGTAGCGAGGTGGAAGCGATCTTGAGCGCGCCGCGGCAGCCGCGTGACCGGGTGTTTTTAATGACGGTTTATGCCTGCGGACTGCGACTGGCAGAAGCAAGGCATCTGAAGACCGATGACATTGATCGAGCCCGGATGCAATTGCGAGTACGCAATGGCAAGGGTGGCAAGGAGCGCGTCTTGCCATTGAGTAACCGTCTGCTCAAGGAATTAGGAGACTATTGGCGGGCGCAGCGTCAAGGTAAATGGGGCCACGATATTCCGTGGCTCTTTCTGGGTTACCGAGGCGAATCGATCTGCACAACCAGCGGTCAGAACATCTTTTATCGCGCGGTCAAAAAGAGCGGCGTGCGGTACAAAGGCGGCATTCACACGTTACGACACAGTTTTGCAACAACCAGAGCCCAAAAAGAGGCGGCGGAAAGCTGGCCCTGACCGCGCTCTTTCTCCGGCGCGCAGGATACTTGTGAGCATTCCTTCGACACGTCAAAAATGGCTATTCGAGACGGGGAATGTCTTTGGTCACATGATATAATACAAAAGCCGAAAATCACTCTGGAGGAGCGCAAGAAATGTTCCGCAAACTCTTCCACGTCTGGATAAAGGAGCAGAAGAAATAAAAGGAATTTCTCGCGCTCTTGCCGATGCGCGCCACGGGTGCGGAGTCGAGCCAGCCCCGATTCACCTCATCAAAATCATGATCAGCACCAAGCCAATCGCGGCACATGCGGCGCCGAGGATGAGCCAAAGGGCGCGCGTTCCGAACTGGAATCTTTCGTCGTCGGCTTTGAATCTGTCTATGAACCGATCGCGTTGCCGGCGTGCAAACGCCCTCCAATTGTCGAATCCGTCCGACTTACTTCGCTTCATACATCCCTGTGTTGTGCGGGAAAATAAGGGGATCTGTTGCAGATAGGTGCAACAGATCCCTCCAGAACGACAGGCCAGGATATGGATCGTTTCGAAGTGGCATTCGCCGCTCTGCGGTCGCGCCGCCCCAGTCAACAGGACGTAGAGCTTACCATATCCATAATAGCAATTTTTATTGTAATATCAGTACCTTTTGTATTAACGCCGCTCTATGCTCTCTTCGCACTCTACATCTGCCAGCGGAGCCACACGGGTGCAGCCGCCCTTGGGCTGATGAGCCTCGGTGAGCATGTTACAGAGTGCATTCTTCAGACATCTACCTGTAAACCAATATGAGCATTGCTGTTAAAACGATTGGTCAGACCGGTCCGCGCGGTTGGGGCTTGCATACTCATGGTCTTTCTGGCGGCTTTTATCGTGATTGTACAGAATCGAGAAACGATAGTTCATGATCCTGGGCCTGTAGGCTACCCCACGTTTCAAAAGATCAGTGAAGAAGATCACAATTTTCTAGATGAAATCCTGCAGAAACTGAAACAGGACGGTCAAGTTGAGCCTGCGCTCGCTCCGGTTCAGAGCATCAGCAAGGCTAGGATTGTTGGTTCCGGCAATGAGCCAAATCTGAAGGCGGAGTTGGTTATCAATAATACGGACGTTAAACTCTCCGAACAGGTCACGCATAATGAGACAGTCAAACGCGCTCAACTGGTCATGCATAACGAAACGGTCAAACGCGCTGAGCTAGTTCGACCTCGGCAACAGTGATTCCGCTCGTGGGTTTGCTCGATCTTTCCGGCGAACCCCTGGCTTGGGCATTTGGGATGGATTAACGTTGTGCGAAATCGAACCTTGGCCCGAAGGAAATACCGATGCCTGACCGAATCCAATGGACCGGTATTTCGATTGGTGACTCGGCATTACATCTTCACCCCGATAGCCTTAACCAAAAGCCGCGAAACTGTTGCTGGATGGACATTGAAAAGCCTTGCGGCATCAGCGGCAGTTTTGAGAGTCGCCATTTCAGTGGGACTAATTACGAATGCGAAGTCGCTGGAATCCAAACCCGCAACATCCGCCGCGAGCGCAATCGAGCCTTCTCCCAATGGCTTTGAGGTTGAACATCAACCACCCGGGTCCCGAGGCGCTCAATCAAATTATTTCCAAACGTGGACATCAGCCTCGCCCAGAACCTAAAGACCGCGTGACGCTCCTATCTTAGAGAGGAATCATAAGTTTTAATCAAATCGGGAAGTCACCCGCCCCATTGCGAGACAAAACAGTGCAACGGTATTGAGTACGTCCGCGACCTTTAAATCGATTGCCCTGCTTGAGACCGACCGCCTCAGATCCTCTCATTCGTGACCGTTGCCGTGGCTAACTAATGCAGGTCACGATAAATAAAGGCGCGTAAAACCAACGAAGCAATTAGGGTCCAATGGCGTGCTACCAAAATGCATCGAGCACGATTAAAGAGAGTTATGGCGCTGGGGTAGGCTTATTTTTTGCTGGCGCAGGCTTAGGAGCCGCTTGCGCGGGCTTAGGAGGCGGCGGCGCGGACTTAGGAGCCGCTGGCGCGGGCTTAGGAGCCGGGGGCTGGGCAGCAGGGGTATGTCGAACCTCAGCAGGATGAACCTGTGGCGGTGGAGTTTTGAGTTCCTGCTTCGGCGGCGCGACCGCGTTGACCTCGGGGGCCGGATTCGAAGGGGCCACCGGCTGGGGATGTGGCGCAGACACGGCATTCGATCTGGGCGTAGAGATATTCCGCTGCTCTGGTTTTACCTCCTGGGGCGGTTTTGGAGTCGGAAGATTCGGTGGTCTCGTCTGCAGGGCCGGGGTCGCCGCCGTTACCGGCTTCTGCTCCTCATTCGGCGTTGCCGCGGTGTGAGGAGTCGCAGGAGCATGGGGTGTATTATTTTGGCCGGAAGGTAGGTTATCTGTTGGCTTGGGCGTTGGAACTCCAGCCGCTTGGTGCCGTTGTGATTCTGGGGAGCCCGGAGTCGTCGAGGGTCTTGGAGCCATTAGATTCGGAGGAAGTTTTTTTGGCGCAATTTGCGCGGGAACATTTCCGCTTGGCGACTGTTTCAGTCCAGGTGAACCCGTTGGCGTCGGTTTTCCGCCCGGCCCTGTCGGAGAACCGCCAGGCGTCCCGGAAGGCTTCAGCGTTGGCGAAGCACCAGGCGCTCCGGAAGGTTTCGCTCCAAGCAGGTTTGGTGGAACGGACTTATTTCCTGCAGCCGTTGCACTTGGCGAAGCACTTGGCGCACTTGACGATCCTCCCGGAGCATTTCTGCTTGGCGATTGTTTCGGTCCAGGTGGGCCCGATGTCGCCGGTTTTCCGCCCGGCCCTGTCTGAGAACCGCCAGGCGTTCCGGAAGGTTTGGCTCCCAGCAGGTTTGGTGGAACGGGCTTCTTTCCTGCAGCCCCTACATTTGGCGAAGCACCCGGAGCAACATTCGCCTTCGGCGAACTCGCGCCAGGTTTCAATAAATTGGGCGGTGTTTTCTGCCCAGCAACCGCAGTCGGAGAGCCGGTCGCGCCGGGCGATCTGGTTGCGCCTGGAGGTCCGGTAACCTGTCCCTTGTTGCCAATCTGCGGATTCACAAAAGGCGTCGGTTTCGGTAGATCTTTCGGCTGAGGATTTTGTTCAGCGATGGTCTTTTTGAGCTTCTCTGCTTCTTGAGGCTTGACACCTTGCCATCCCTTTTTGACCTGAGGATTTTCAATACGGCTTTGAACAGCCGGTGCTTGTGTTGCTTGCGCCTTCAGGATAGCAGGTGGTGCCACCACATTGAGCTGGTTGCCCCTCAAAGTTTGACCGTAGTTCGCGTTAGTACTCGTCGCCGGATTAAACGCAAGTTTAACCTGTTGGATATTCTGATTGGTCTTTGCCGCTACCGTCTGCACCGGCGGCCCGAAGTTATTGATCACGTTGTTGTTGGTGACAATGTTCGTGACGTTTCTAGTCTCATTAATGATCTGAACGTTGCGCTCGGGTGGCTGGATGTACCGCGCATAGCTCGGTTCGTGCCAATGCGAAAAGTTGATAAAAACGTAAGCAGCCGGTCCAACGTCATAGTACGAGTCGGACCAAGACGATATCGGTTGTTGCACGGAGACCTCTGCTTCGGGCGGAAGAGGAGCCCAGCCAACGTCTTCGTCACTTTCTCTCCAGGAAACCCAAGCCGGAGCCCATTGATTTCCGGGGACCCAGCACCATCCTGTTCCACCAATATTGGCCCATCGGCCGTAGTGGTAAGTTGCCCAGGCAAAACGCTCGTTTGAATCCCAGTACCAGCCGTGATCGGTCCAAACCCAGTGTCCGTCCCGATAAGGTCTCCAATCCTCGGACACCCGGGGCCGGAAACAGTAACCGTAATTACCGGCTTCCACCCAATTGCCTTCGTCGGAGGACAATCCCGTATAAAAAACGTCATAGTCTTCCTGATTCGATTCAGAAACAGGCTGCTCCTGGCCGCGATCTTGAGACTGGGGCTGCGGCGGATTCGCTTGTCGTTGAGCCTGCGGCTGCGCTACGCTGCTGGCTTGCTCGCGGTTGCCGCGACCTTCAGGCACTGCGACAAACGCGGCGGTCAGGTTGTCGGACGTGGTTCCGTATCCAATTATCCACCCTTTGTCATTGATGCCATAAGCGACATCTAAAGAATTGAATCCAGCCTCCGAGAGATTTTCCGCAAGCTTGTCTAGTTCGACTAACCGACCTTTCGTGTAAAGGAATGCGCGCTTCTGATCGGCGTTATCGCTCTCTCCAACAATATCGCCGGAATTGTTGATTCCCCGGGCGTAACTCGCGTTGTCAAAACCTCCCAATGTTCCTAAATCTTTCAATTGTGAATGCTCGAATAAAAATGCATGAGCAAGTCCCTGCGCAGTATCGCTGTCACCTACAATTTGGCCATTCTTGTTGATGGCAAGCGCTTCTCCGTTTGCTCCTCCTAACGTGCTCAAATCGGTAGTATTACCATTTACAAACACGAAAGCGCGGAATGCATTGTTGTCGGCGCTGTGCCTGCCGACGATCTGACCGGCGTCATTGATTGCATAAGCAGTCTCAAGGGCATCTGGTTCGTCGGAGCCCCCAAGGCCGAGATCTTGGACCGAACCGTTGGAAAACAGCGCCGGGCGATGATTCTGATTGCCACTTTGGCTGTCGCCGACCACTGTCCCACTATTATTAATCCCAAATGCTTCGCTAGTTGAGGTCCCGTCGAGCGTCCCGAGGGAGGCAATCGGCTGGCTTCGCGAAAATACGAATGCCTGGAGATTCCCGTTCCCGTCCTGGCTGTAGCCAGTGACTTGTCCGGCATCGTTGATGGCGCACGCAGCATTGATCTTGCCGCCAAGTGAGCCCACATCCGTCAACGATTGATCCGAAGAGGAATAAAGGAATGCTTGATAATCTTGTCCTTGAAAGCTGTAACCGACGACTTCGCCTTTATTATTTATTCCGAGCGCTGCGCTATTGGTACCTTGGGCGGTAGGAATCCGACTGATTTGATAGCGGTTTTGCGCGAATGCCACGGAAGCAACGCAAATCGCGCAGATCAATCCGATGGATTTTAACGCGAGGAATACTCTTGAGGCTTGGCCTAGCATTTCATTGGCACGATTCAATGGAATCGCATATCGGTGTGTCATAGTTAACGCAGTGTCTCGCAATCCCACGATCCAAAGAGCTTGAACCAGAGAAATGATCCTTCAGGTAGGTTGTTCGCGCTCATAATGTATATTCGCATTCCCTCGGGGGAGCTGGATTACGGATTTGGGGCATTCCCGACCTGATACGAGCAAGCCAAAAATAAATTTTCATTCTCGTGTTTGGCATTACCGTTTGCGGCGGGCTTTACTCCTCAATTTCCACCAGGCGGCTTCATCCTTCTCACTCTTCTACTCACCAGGTATGGGTCAATGGCCCAGGGAATTTGATCAAAAATCCGTGACCGGTTCCACCGCCAGCGCCCCCGTGAGCAACAGCATCGGGAGTCAACATTAATAAGCCGGTGCCGATAATACCGACTAAAAGACAGTGCATCTTCATAACAGACCACTTTCTCCGTATATTATCGCCGATTTGTCGCAAGCTGCCACAGAATTTATGGAGAGCGACCGGATGCTGATTCCCTCGAAAGACTAATTAATTGCGATGCATTACCGCTAGAGTGGTCGCTTGCCTAGAAGGCTATACCTCCTGCTCTCGGCACTCCGGACCGGTTGGCACCATTTAATCGGAAATAGATTCGACGTAAAGGTTCTAGTACGAGATTATACTGATGAAACATTACAAACCGTGCTAGGCATAATTCACAGATTGGATGAACCCTTAGGCTCACAGGCAGCGGGGGACTGCCGCGATCTCGTCTTGACACTAACCTCGCAGACCTGTACCGCCATTCCTGAGGTAAGACTGGGGTGTTCGTGACCGGCTAGATAATCCGTACACCAATCCTGATCGTAATGATGCCGATGATGCCATCGGTGCCACCGATATTCATCAGAGTGACGATAATGGCGGTAGCGCCGGGAGTCATAGTAATTAGGTCTGTATTGTTGGTATCCGGGGCCAACGTGAATGCTAAAGCCTTCATCTGCCACACCGGTCCGCTGATGGACGGGACCCCAGCTACCGGCACCGTCGCCTATCCGGGTGCTTCCTTTGTTCAGGTTGAGGGCGATAAGATTCGCTCGGAGCAAACTTACGTGGTTCTGGTGCAAATTTGCTTAAGTGTATGTTTTTGTCGGGTGAATGATTTTCCAGACTTCAGGCCGCCAAGACCGAGAGCGGGGCAAACCGGAGGCAAAAGGGTGATCCCTATGGCAACAAAGGTTTTCGCCGAACTTTACCGGCACTCCCGATGCTGTACCTTCATTCGGGGGTACCAGCGCGACAGCGTGGGGCGCCAATCCCCGTTCAACACTTGGGCCCGGATTTGCAGCAAAAGGTGGGCGCCGCGCTCGCTCCAGCGCATCTGTTGTTTTTTCACAAACCGTTTGCTGACCACCTGGTTGACGGCCGATTCTGCGAACCCGGTCGAGATGGTTTTTCCCTGCCGGTACCGTTCGCCGTAATTGGGAATAAAGGCGCGATTTCGAGTGATATAGGTCTCGAAGGCTCGCACCGCTTTGAGCAATTTCCGGTGCGCCGGACTCCCCTCTTTAAATGTCCAGGATATAGGCCAATTCGTCCACGATCTCGAGCGCCCGATGGATTTTCCCATGCCACAGCTCCCAGGACGACGGCGGCGTCGTTCGAGGCAACCGCGGCGTTTGCGGCGGCGGCCTTTGCACGTGCCCTCTGGTCAGCACTGATGTCGGACATGGACATAAGCCTCCGATCTACTGATAGGCAATCTCGTCGCCTTATCCATGGTGGTGGTGAGGCGGCAGCTCGCGGATGACAGTGGCCGTCATCTTGCCGCCCGCTTTCGTATAGCTTACGAGGACGTGTTCGCCTTCCTTGAAGTCTTCGGGCTTCGCCGGCTTTTCCTTTGTCCCATATTTCGTGTCGGCGGTAATGATGAAGGTGTCAGTGATTCCCTTGTGATCCTTGATCTCTATTGAATCGGCAGTGAGTTTGACGATCTCGCCGGCGGCGGGAGGCGGGCCTTCATGGTGCGACTTCACTTCTCCCTTCGCGGGAGTTTCTGCCGCTTGCACACCCACGGGGGCGAATGCCAGCAGTGCGGCTGCCATGATTAGCGTGATCGAGGTATTGATGGTTCTCATCGTGTTTCCTTTCATTTTGTTTGTCGAGGTTATGCAGTCGTTTTGTCGAGTGTCGGCTTGGCCGCGGACGCTCCGCCAACACCATCTCCCAGCATCTCATCGTGTTCCGCGAATCTCGACACTGGTGCTGTCCTTCATGCGGCGACGAATCCGGCCTCGCTCAACCACCATGCCGATAGCCGCACCAGCCGGCAACATACCGGCCATGGTGCTCGACACCGACGCAAGCCTGCTTAAACCCACCTTCAGCAAATTCCGCTTCCCTGGCCATTGCGATTCTCCGACGCACTTCTTGACCCAGCGACGAAAGATTTCCACGCATTACGGGTCACTTGAGGAAAGAGCATGTCTTATGTTTCTTTTGGTAAGTTTGTGTTACTCTCAAGATTATGTCTTCTTTTGGCTGGGAGAATTACGATGGACTTCTTCAAATGTGTTACGGGCGCCAGACTCGGGCGAACCGGCGTCACCACAGTGAGCCGTAGTTACTCACATCTGCCGTTACTTACAATCGTGCAAAAACATGGACCGAGCTAACGCCTTAAATAATGCTAACGTTAGCGATGAGAAGGAAATCACACGAATAATGTTTGTACGACCTACAGAACAATACCCACAAGAAACCCGCGCTCTAGTAAAAATATTGTCCATACAGTAAGACCTTGGTTTCAAAGATATACTACCAAAGTACTAACATACGCTATTCCCATCGGGTGCTGAGCGTGAGTTATGCATACAACCTCTCGTTCGGGAATGCCACTGATGCCCAAGGCGCGTCGCGGTCCCGGGTACTGACTGCTGATCTTTCGTGTGAAGGTGCGTAGCGCTTTTTAGAATGCAAAATCACGATTAGAGTATTACTATGTCAAAATCGGATCGGATCCGGCCGCGGACGCGACTGCTTGCACGTTACGTCGTGGCTGCTATATCAGTAGGTATAGCGGCGGTCATCACGCTAAAGTTGGGGTCGGTCATAAAGCACACGTCAACCCTCTTCTTTTGCTCGGTCATGTTCAGTAGCTGGTATGGGGGGCTTTGGCCGGGAGTCTTCGCGGCTTTACTGTCCGTTGTCGCGCTGGATTACTACTTTATACCGCCGCTCTATGCTTTGGGGATTAGCCTGGAAGAAGCACCGGATATGATCGTTTTTGTGGCCACGGCGTTGTTCATCGGTTGGCTGAGCGGCGAGCAGAAGCGGGCGAAAGAATCGCTCCGGCATGCGCGCGATGAACTAGATGCGAAAGTTAAGCGAGAACTGCTGAGCTCAAAAGAGCCAGCGAGCAATTGCAGTCAGAAATCGCCGAGCGGGAGGTGGCGGAGGAGGGTTTGATCCGGGCGCAGGCCGAAATCGCTCGCATCGCAAGGATAACGACCATGGGCGAACTTGCGGCTTCGATGGCTCATGAACTCAACCAGCCGCTCGGCAGCATTGTCATGAGTGGAGATGCTTGTTTGCGTTGGCTCACCGTAAAACCGCCTAACCTGGACGAGGTGCTGCAAGCCGTTCAAGCTATCATTCGGGATGGAACTCGGGCAAGCAGTGTGCTTGTGCGGATTCGCGGCCTTCTAAGGCGGGGGGAACGGTCAAGGGAGCGCTCGGACATCAATGAGATTATTAGGGAAGTCATTGCCTTATTGGGCGGTGAACTTCGGCGAAACGGCGCATCCCTGCGGACGGAAATGCCTGGGAACCTTCCTCCGGTAGTTGTGGATCGGGTCCTGCTGCAGCAGGTGATACTCAATCTCATGATGAACGCCGTGGAAGCCATGCGCGCAGTCAGCGATCGGGCGCGGGTCTTGCGTATTCGAACAGAAGAGCAGCCTTCTGGTAGTATTGTCGTTCGCGTACAGGATTCGGGTGTGGGCTTAGACCCAAAACATTCGAGCCGCTTGTTTGAGCCATTCTATACGACGAAGGCGGAGGGCATCGGCATGGGTTTGGCCATCAGCCGCTCGATCATCGAGGCACACGGCGGGCGACTCTGGGCTGTTGCTAACGATGGGCCGGGTAGTACCTTCTGCTTCACGCTGCCGATTGACAAGGGCAGGTAAAGTGTGACTCCGCAAGAGCCAATTGTGTTCGCTATCGATGACGACGCTTCAATGCGAGAAGCGCTATCCCGCCTATTCCGATCAATCGGGATGCGGGCCCAGATCTTTGCCTCAGCGCAGGACTTTTTAATATTCAAGCGGCCTCGATCTCCAGCGCGAACTGGCTGCGGCTGATTATGCGATTCCGATGATCTTCATCACCGGCCATGGTGACATCCCGATGTCGGTGCAAGCGATGAAGGCCGGTGCGGTTGAGTTTCTGACCAAACCCTTTCGGGACCAAGTGTTACTCGATGCGATTCACCAGGCGATCCAGAGCGACTGCGCAAATCGAAAGCACCAGGCTGAGTTTGCCGAACAGCGTGCACGGTACGATTTGTTGACGCAGCGCGAACGCGAAGTGCTGGGGCTCGTTGTGAGTGGTCTACTCAATAAGCAAATTGCCGGTAAGCTGGGGACGACCGAATTCACCGTCAAGATCCAGCGTAGGGGAGTCATGCAAAAGATGCGGGCCGGATCATTGGCGGCGTTGGTGCGGATGGCCGAAAAGTTGGGCATTCCTTGTCCGAAGGATTAGTCGATTCACACCAACGTGTAATTGCAGATCCCACGAATAGCGGCGTAAGTTTCTCGGGAGAATTCTTGTGACTCTGACATCAAATTGGGTCCGGCGCATCATGGCCGGTAGCTGTTTGTGCAGACGGAACGCAAGGGCGGTGGACTGGAGGAACAGCGACGTGAAAAGCGTCCCATTTTCAGTCGAGGCTCACGGAAAGTGGTGGCTGGAGTATGATCTGACCACGGTTAGATAAAGTCGGTTATATTAGGATTAATAATCCGACGAAGTGTGATATGTCGGGGCTCGTTTAGACAGAGACACAACACCATTTGTGTTCGTGTGTTTATTTAAACGGTGCTCATCGCCTCGTAAGTGAGGAAAGAGAATCGTAACTTGTATGCGAGAAGAAGCGTATAGGAATCTGTCTGCGAAACTGCGGGGAAGCGTCATTACCCCTGATAGCGACGAATACGAAGTGGCACGGAGAGTGTACAATGCAATGATCGATCGTCGTCCTGACGCTATCGTTCGTTGCGCGGACGTGGCAGACGTAATGACAGCGGTAAATTTTGCGCGCAACGAAGATGTTGCAGTGGCGGTGCGCGGGGGCGGTCACAATGGTGCAGGATTGGGCGTCTGCGACCGCGGACGTGTGATTGACCTTTCCTCAATGAAAGGAGTGCTAGTCAATCCGGCCGTGAACACTATACGGGCCGAGGCAGGCTGCACTCAGGCTGATTTAAATACCATTACCCATTCCATTCACTAACATGGTTCCGGCTGTTACTGTGATCCTGTTCGCGGCGTCAATGCTTGAGAAGGATGGATACTTTATTCTTGCTGGCATCGGGATGTTCATCGCGACGATCGCGTTTTGCGGCGCAATCGGCGTTGGTGTGTCTGCCGTCAAATGGGCTTACGACAGCTTAGCGGGCTGTGGAACTGGCGCACCATGGTCTTATCTGCAGGAGGTGTAGGCTGGGGTAGTGCCAGATTTATTAATGCCCGATCGTTTTGTGACGTACGCTCAAACAAAAGGAATAGAACCATGACGTTCATGATCGCTTGGTCTGTGGAATGTGATCACTTCAAAGTGACGATTTCTCGATTCCCTCGAAACCGGTGCCGGTCCGCAGGTGGGCGTCACGCAGTTGGACCGATGGCTTTTCCCAACCATCTGTAGACGGAGCCCGGAATGAAGCAGCTATTCTGTGTTCCTATTTTGTGCATGGCGCTGCTTTTGGCGCTCGGCCCAGCCTGCCCGGCTCCTGCGGCCGGGAACAAGCGACTGGAAGTGTGCTCCTGGTGGACCTCGGGGGGAGAGGCGGTGGCCCTTGAGGCGCTCTTTAAGATTTACAAGCACAAGAATCCCGAAGTCGAGGTCCTCAACGCCGCTGTCACCGGAGGCGGCGGTTCAGCGGCGCGGCCCGTGCTACAAACCCGCTTGGCGGCGGGTAACCCACCCGACACCTGGCAGGTCCATCCGGGTCACGAACTCTTCGGGCAGTACGTCCAGGCGGGCTATTGCGTTCCCCTCACCGTCCTCTACCAGAGTGAAGGCTGGGACAGAGTCGTGCCCCAAGGCCTGCTCGATCAGGTCAGCAAGGGAGGCGAAGTCCACGCCGTACTGGTCGGGGTACACCGGGGTAACGTCCTTTGGTACAACAAGAAGGTCCTTGAGAAACACGGCATCAAGGTCGGTGACACACTCAGCTTCGAGCAGTTCTTCTCGGCAGCCCAAAAGTTGAAAGCCGCGGGCCTGGTGCCTTTAGCGATGGGCGATGCGGGTCTGTGGGCAACCGCCGAGCTATTTGAAAACACGCTCTTGGGCGTGCTGGGGCCGCGGGGCTGGCGAGAGTTGTTTGGCGGCGAGATGATGTTCGATGATCCGCGGGTCAAACAGGCGGCCCGGCTTTACAGTCGGATACTGGACTACCAGAACGCGGACCACTCGGCCTTGAGCTGGGACCAAGCGGTCCGGGCGGTTATCCAGGGCAAGGCGGCCTTCACCGCCATGGGCGATTGGACCTATGGCGAACTGGCCAAGGCCGGCCCAAAGGAAGACCAAGACTTTGGCTGGGTCAGCTCCCCCGGCACCGAGGGCGCTTTTTTAGCGGTGACCGACGGCTTTACTTTGGCAAAGGGCGCGCCGCACCCGGCTGAAGCGGTGGCATGGCTAGAAATGGTGGGCAGCAAAGAGGCGCAGGAAGCCTTCAATGCGCTGAAAGGTTCCATCCCGGTACGCACCGACGTGGACAAGGGCAAATTGAGCGCCTACCAGCGGTGGTCGATGGCCTCGTTTGACCACGACGTATTGTTGGCGAGCTGCGTGCATGGAGAAGCGGTTCCGGCGACCTTTCAGCAAGAATTGAACGACGCGATCAGCTTGTTTGTGGCCGACGGGAACGTGGAGCGCTTTACTCGGGCGCTTGTGCACGCCGCCAGAGCGTCCGGTCTGGCAAAGTAGGTGCATGGGAAAGTGGATCTGTTGCAGATAGGCGCATTACGCAAGTCACCCCAGCACCCCGAACTAACTTAAAGCTTTCGCGCCTCAATGGCTGGCCTGCAGGCTCCCCTGCCAATCCTTCGTGTCGCTTCTCGCGATGCGCTACGCACGACTCGAGGCCAGCGAGTAGATCTTGGCGATAGGAAACCGTTAATCAGATTCCCTTGGAGAGTTAGAGAAAAACTAATAATCACTTCCTTTATGTGTCTAGCACATAAGTAGACTTTCCTTTCTTGCGGGGATGAGTAGTCTGGAGTACCCGAAGCAATGAGCATCGAAGAAGTTCTCGAAGCACTTGAGCGCTCCGTCAGAGAATCTGCTGAGGGCGATCGCAAAGTGGCTATGGCGCAACATTCCTGCCTGATGGCAGGTACAGCCCTGCTCCTGGCGGGAGGATTCCAGTTCAGTGAAGATCCCGAACGCGGCGAATTGCTCGACGCGCGGAACTCGATCGCGAGCAGCCCAACACGTTACAGGCTAGCCAGTACGGCTGGAGCTACGCTGACCAAGCTCGCGCCTAAGTAACTGCCTGAACTTGGCGTGCCGAAAAAAACTGCGACTTTCGAACAACAAATGAAGATCATCCTCAACTCGCTCGCTCTACTATTGATCACGGTCGCCGTGTCGGCCACCAGCGATAAGACGGTGATCCGCGTCGGCCATTTTCCAAACATCACCCACGCGCAAGGGCTCATCGCGCATAACCTCTCGCGCCAGGGCAAGGGTTGGTTCGAGGCGCGATTAGGACCGGGCGTCGAGATTCAGTGGTTCACTTACAACGCCGGTCCGAGCGCGATGGAAGCGATTTTC
>DATMQC010000260.1:0-9878 GCA_035567275.1 Chthoniobacterales bacterium
CGATTGGAACCGCCACGCTCCTTGATTTTTGATGACGCGAATTTCGTGTTTTATTCCGTTGGCGGTTCGATTCGTCCAAGCATGCCGATTGTGCATAGTGCAAAACTTTAGTTTGCGGCAATCTAACGTCCACGCTAATTCCTTTCCTCTTGAGCGCCGGTCTAAAGATTCTCCTCTATCTTCTCGCAACAGTTCTCCTCGGCGCAACGCTCGCGCCCTGGATATTTTGGGCGGGCCAATATGCTTCGAATTTCAGATTTCTTGGTTTTCTGGCAACCACCGATTTTCAGCGTTTTTTTGATCGCTCCATCCTGATCTCCGCGCTTTTTTTACTGTTTCCTGCTTTCCGGTGGATCGGAACGAAAAGGTTCAGCAATCTTGGCCTGACGAGCAATTTCTGCCGAATGGAGCATCTCGTGGGAGGGTTCCTGGTGTCGTCGGGAACGATAATTGCCTTGGGCGGTCTATTGTTGGCGCTGGGTGGCCTGGAACTCAAGAGCTCCATTCCATGGCATTTGCTGCTTCGGGTCGCACTCACGGCGATCTCCGTTGCGATTATAGAGGAAATCCTCTTTCGCGGAGCGATCCTCGGGTTGCTTCGCCAATCATTCGCGCCGGTTCCAGCAGCCTTTTTTACATCGGCTCTGTTTTCAATCGTCCATTTCCTCAAACCGGCTCGAGAAGAAATGAGCACTGTCCGTTGGTATTCGGGATTCGAAATTTTGCCTCATGTGTTCTGGCAATTCTCAGAACCTCTCCTTATCGTTGGAGGATTCGTAACGATCGGAATACTTGGTTTGATTTTGGCTCACGCTACGATGCGGACTTCGTCTCTATGGCTCGCGATTGGTATTCATTCAGGGGTAGTCTTCGGAAAAATGGGCCTCAACAAACTGACGAGACGGCTCGAAGACATGAGGCCCTGGTTCGGCGGCGATGTCACCGTGGGCATCGGATCGATTGCCGCGCTGCTCTTCTTGTGGTTTATGATCTGGTTCATCTTCCTCCGTGGCCAACCTGACTCAACCGCTGCTTAAGATCCTGGTCGAATTGTTTTACCCTTCGAACTGTGTCGGGTGCGGATTCGCGCAAACTCCGGGCGTATTTATTTGTGACCAGTGCATGGCTTCGACGCCTCGGATCACCCCTCCTTTTTGTCATTCCTGCTCCAGGCCGTTCGAAGGTGCAATTACCGGACAATTTTGCTGCCCGAACTGCGAAGATCGCGCGTTGGCATTCGATTGCGCGGTCTGCGTTTACCAGGCCAAAGGCGTGCTCAGAGATCTGATTCACCGTTTCAAATATGGGGGCCAATACTATCTGCGACGTTTGCTTTCAGAAATCCTGTTGGAAGCCATGCGCGATGAGCGAATTACGGCTACCCCGGTCGATGCTATCGTGCCCGTTCCGCTTCATCCTGCTCGCCGAAGAGAGCGCGGATTCAACCAAGCTGAGGCCCTCGCAAAGTGGGTCGCCAAACGAACGGCTATACCGGTGCTGGACTGTATCGAGCGTCGTTCCTACACGCTGACTCAAACGCAATTCGATCGCTCCGAGCGCATGAGGAACTTGCGTAATGCCTTCGCGTTGCGCAAGAATAGCGCTGTGGTTGGAAAAAATCTGGTGTTGCTGGACGACGTGTTAACTACAGGCTCAACCTTGCACGAATGCGCTGTTGTGTTGCGCAAAGCCGGTGCTGAATCCGTACGCGCAATCACAGTTGCCCGTGGATAATGAGGCCGTACGCAGGTCAAAAATATGCCCATCTTCCAGAAGCCAACCTTGAAGCTCCCAACAAATAAGAAACGGGAAATGCCTGAGGGACTTTGGCAGAAATGCCCCGAGTGCGGTGAGGTTGTTCATAACCTTGAGCTTGTACATAACCTCAAGGTCTGCCCGAATTGCGATCATCATTTTACCATGCTGGGCAGGGAGCGTGCCGACAGTTTGCTGGATGCCGGCACGTTTGAAGAATTCGACTCCGACATGACATCGGTTGACGTTTTGAATTTCAAAGGTGTCGCAGGTTACAGCGATCGGCTGAAAAGCTACCAGGAAAAAACCGGTATGAAGGATGCCGTCCTGACCGGGACCGGAAAGATAGAGAACCGCACCATCGCGATCGCTGTAATGGACTTTAGTTTTCTTGCGGCAACAATGGGCTCCGTCGTCGGGGAGAAAATAACCCGGTTGATTGAGAGAGGCACAAGAGACCGTCGGCCAGTGATTATTGTTTCGGCTTCGGGCGGCGCCAGGATGTATGAAGGCATGCTGAGCCTTATGCAGATGGCCAAGACAAGTGGAGCTCTCGCCCGCCACGCCGAGGCGGGATTGCCCTACGTCTCGATCCTCACCCACCCTACGACCGCTGGCGTTATGGCGAGTTTTGCTTCCCTGGGCGATATCATCCTGGCTGAACCGAAATGCATGATCGGTTTTGCCGGTCCCCGCGTTATCAAGGAAACGACCCACCAGGATCTTCCAGCCGGATTCCAAACGGCCGAATTCCTTCAGGAACATGGCTTTATTGACCGGATCGTTCATCGCAAACAGTTGCGTGCTACGCTGATTTCGTTGCTCAATTATCTGACACTGGCGAAGTAGTTCGCGGGAGGTGCAGTTGAACGCCGCTTACGACATAGCTGTCGAATGGCTTTTCGCTACGCAGCAGAGAGGAATGAAGTTCGGTCTCGAGCATATGCGCCGCTTACTGGTCGCACTCGACGAGCCGCAAAAATCGCTCAAGGTTATCCACGTAGCCGGCACGAATGGCAAAGGCTCTGTTTGTGCAATGCTCGATTCGCTTGCCAGGTCCGCAGGAATCAGGACCGGACTTTTTACCTCCCCTCATCTTGTTCGATTCAATGAACGAATTCAGGTGGACGGCAACCCGATCGGTGACGATTCAGTAGTCAGCGGCCTTCATCGCATTCGAGAGCGGCTGGACGACGATTATTATCCGACATTTTTCGAGATAACAACTGCGCTTGCCCTGGATTATTTCCGGGCCGTGAACGTTGATCTAGTTATTCTCGAGACAGGTCTCGGTGGCCGCCTTGATGCAACTAACATTGTTACCCCCCTTGCTTCGGTCCTCACTTCGATCGATCTCGATCATCAGAGATGGCTAGGCAACACCATTGACGAGATTGCGCTTGAGAAGGCCGGAATTATCAAACCCGCAATCCCCGTTGTTTCAGTTCCACAAATCGCGCAGGTTCGGAGCGTTATCGAAAAGGTGGCATTGGAGCGTTCGGCTCCGCTTTACTACGTAAATCGGCCGATCAGCGACATGTTCGTGGGTTTGCCGGGTTCACATCAGCGAATAAACGCAGCGGTCGCATGCGAGACACTGGTCCATGCAGGCTTCCATTTGACGGAACAAGAACGCCGGGAAGGTCTTGCAAACGTTTTTTGGCCCGGCCGGTTTCAGCGCCTGGGCACCCGAATTGTTCTCGACGGAGCTCATAACCCCGCCGCCTCGCAGCGGTTGATTGAAACCTGGGAAGAATGCGTTGGAACGGAAAGACCCATAATCATCTTCGGAGGCCTTCGAGAGAAAGATCTGCTGCGGATGCTCTCTGTACTGAGCAAGATCGCCGCTCGTTTTTACATCGTCCCGGTACAGAGCCGCCGCGCAGCGGTAGCCGATGAAATTCAAGCGCTGGTCCCGGAGAACGTGCCGTCATTGACCTTCAACTCTGTTACAGATGCCCTGGAACTCGCTCAGGAATCCGACGAACTAATCCTCGTGACCGGCTCGCTTTTCCTCGTCGGCGAAGTATTAGCAGTCCTCCAGCCCGCCCAAGGCAGTTTCCAGGCGAGCAACCAGTAGATCTTGACTACATTTTCTACAAATGCTCTCATTTCGCGCGTGGTACGGTTTTGCCTCGGATTGCTCGGTTTTGGACGGTCCAAATGGGCATCGACATTCGACCAGGAACCGGCGATAGCCTTCTGCTGAACCCCTGCAAGCCTCCTTCAAATGCTCCCAATCCCCCGTCTTCAGGACCAGCCATACCTCTGCCATTCAGGGAGCCAAGCCGGGATATCCTGTTCGTTTGAACTTCAAAACCCGATACGGACCAAAATCCTCCCTTATTCTCACCTTCTGTGTATCGATTTGCTCGGAGATCGGCTTCTAACTCTTCGCTACTCGTTTGCTGACGTCGAAATTTCGATCGGCCGCGATTTTTGCGGACGCGCCCAGTTCATTGACGATCTGGCCAATTTTCGAGTTTCAGCAATCCGCGAATCCAGGAATGTGAAGCTCCGGGTAGTTACCGAGCAATATTCAGAGAAGACCGAGGTTTACTGAAGCCGGCTTCAGGAATCTGTTCTTTGGCGATGATTTTCTCTTCGTCCTCGTGCTCGTGCTCGTTTCCACAGATTTCGAGAGGACGAGGACGCAGATCAATTCTTGATCTCGGCTGATCAACCCTATCACCGGCCCCAAGGTCATATCACACCGGTAGGGCGAAGCTCCTGCTGAGCCGCCGCCGTTTTGACCTCTAAACCAAAGGCGGCTCGCCGGGAGGCTCGCCCTACCGATCAACCGATCAACCGGCCCCCAAGGTCATATGGCACGGTAGGGCGCTTGCAGTGAATTGATGTACGTTTTCTTCGTTCATTTCAGAGAGGGACGGCCTTGCGATCGAAACCAGGAATGAGCACGAGGGACGAACCTTTGGTTACCGCTACGTCACGCTATCTATGACAGATGCGGGGTACGGCAGGCTGAGCCTACGCCCCTTGACCTTCGGCTACCTCGCCGGCGGAAATCCCGTTGCGCCCCAACGGTTCATCATCGCGTTATTGATCGCCCAGCGGATCGTCGGATGCTGCGTGGCAATCCAGAAATGTCGCCAGGGAGAAAACTCCTCATCGATCAATCCGGCATCCGCAAGACTGCGGATTTGCGCTAAAATATCCTCACCGGTCCAGGTTTGCAGCCCCGCCAGGACTTCCATCGTTTCCGTAGTTGACTCTGCGATTTGAAGCCCATACGCAATAACTTTTGCGACCGTTGCTGGAGCAAGGTAGCCAGGTTCACCAATCCGTTTTGGATCAAGAACGCGAAGAAAATTCTCCAGGCTGAAGTCCCGGATGGCCCATTTATCGCAGGGATCCAATCTGGCCATGGGAAAACGGGCATGATCGATGAGATCGGCAAGAGACCACCGAATATCAGGAGACGGCGGCTGGGCAAAATTATAAGGAAAATTCAGCCTGACATCCCGGATCGCAAGGATTTGATCCGGACTGAGATGCTGAAACGGAGGCAGTCGCTGGCGGTCGCGTTCGTCGATTTTTTGATCGTTGACGAAAAAGTTGCAGAACGCAAATGGTCAGTTTGCCGCCGTCGAACCGTTGGACCTCGACTTGCGTCGCTTCTCCTTAATTTCAAAAGCGAGAGACAACACACGGCGGTACTTCGCCTGCCCTACCGCCACCAGACGAATACTAAGATCCGTCTTTTCGTTGATTTCGTGTAACGCGCGATCGATCGCCCGCTGCTTGAGATTCGGCCAATGAACCAGGCACTTTTCACTTAGGACATTCCCCTGGGGATCCCGTACTTCATCCACGCCAAGAACTTTTCTAATCTGCGGAATCGATATTCGCTTTAACCCTATATGTCTCCACTTCCATGCCCACTCATACAGGCGAATCGAATACTGGCTCGCCAGTTTCACGCCGGCACGTTCGGAATCCTCCTTTTGGTGGTCTTTCAAACGTTCCAGGTGAGGCACCAAACCCGGATCAATGTGAAGGGTCATCCTCTTTTCGACTATCGTGATAGAACTCAGCCAACGCGCATAGAGCACCGAGTTCTGTCGATCGCTGTTATGCAGCACCAATCTATGATAAGTCAGCAGCTTCATCGCGGCCGTCTGCAGATCGAAATCATCGAAGTCATATGCGGTCACCGAAGGTTTCAGCCGGTCCACAATGCTCATCACGATTTCCCTTTCGTTGGGTGTAAGCTTGTAAAACGCCTCGATCAGGTCATCGCCAAACCCCAGTTGCTCAACCGGTTCGGGAACTGGTAACGCACTGAAAACTTTGTTGTGTTTGCGCACTTTACTTTCGGTCTCTTAGGGTGTTACAGAAAATACATATCAAATTTTTCGGGAGAAGCACTAAAAAATGGTTACCGCGAAGGAAACTAGGCAAACGGCGGCAGAATCTGCCAAATGGTCGTTCTCGGCGGACGGCGGGCCGCTTTCGATCGACGACTTTTTCGAGACGTACCGCAAGCACGGCATCTTCTACGAGGGAAAAGAGCAATGGCTTAAGGGTGTCTCCAAGGTAACATGGGATAACTTTTTCCTGGTTTGTACCGAAGAACTCGATGACATATCCCAACGCGCGGCAAAAATGCTCGTAAGCTATTGCCTGGAAATAGTCGAAGATGTCGCCTCGCGGATTCGCGGCCCCGTGACTGCGGCAAAGATTTCCGACGCGATGAAGAGAGAGTTTGATGAACAGTACGACAATCGCGTTTATCAATTCCAGTGGGCGATGCGGCATGAAGCCGTACGCGACGCGGTAACAATCGCCGTGACGAACCGATGGGGTAAATAAAGCTGCGACCGGGTCAGGGCTGAGTTAACGATTTCGCAAAAATCGGGATCGGATTCAGTGCGGAGCTTCTGACCCAAAGGGCGGGAAAGGGACTCGGTGCATGAGCTCTGTCCCGACGAGACAGGAGTGGTCAGCTCTGCGGCCTTTTGTCCCAAAGGGACAACGGGTCTCAGCCTGGGGTTTTAACCCCGGGTAACACGTCCCGTTAAGCGCGTCGCCCTGAAAGGGCGCCAGATTAAGAATCGAAGGCAACATCACAATATTATGTAATTATGAAATGCCTCGATCGCTTACGCAACGTGACGGCGCACATCATCTTCTCTACCAAAAACCGAATCGCATTTCTACAAAACACACGATCTCCGATCGCCGGTTCTCGCCCACGCTATGTCTGAGACTAATCCCTTTCAATCTGACACCCCTTCAGGGCGACTCGCTCCTTGGAGGTGTTTTACTACCCGGAGTTAAAACGCCCGGGCTGAGTCCTGCTGCCCTGCCCCTTCGGGTGCCTCAAACAAGGCGGCTATAGTCGCGAGTGAAGTCCCTAGTATTGACAACATATATTTATTATGTTTCTATATCTCAATGTTTGCGACCGATATTCCGCTTACCAGTGAATTGGGCAAGAATCCTGATTCGAAGCGTCCTTTCGATTCAATGTCTATTCTCAGTCCCGATGGCAGCCTTCTGCGGCTGCCCGATTATTCGAAGGCGGCTGCACCTATCAAACTTAGGAAATTCGAAGGTTACGAAATCCGCGGCGAAGCCCTTCCTCCAATATTTCGTCAGAGCTCCGATGGCATCCTAAGCGTGCCTCGCTTTGCGATCAGGATCGCACATGGCGGGCGGACGCTCCATCACAGAAGATACGCGGGTGATGAAGCGACTTTGACAGAAGCGTCGGCTGCTGCGGTCCATTGGATCCGCCAACACAGGCTCCGCTTGAAACTCTCCTACATTTGTTCTATTCCGCTCCTTCTTCTTTGGACCATCTGCCTGGCACTTGGCTGGTTCTTTGAGCCCGTTGTTGGATGGATCAGTTTCCTGCCCCTGTTTGTCAGCGTGCCTATCGGCTGGTGCTTCGCGCCGCTGAGATCCAAGAGGGCGACCACCGCTTCTCTTGCTGGATTCGTTTGGGATCGCAACGACTTCTGTCGAGGTTGGCTAATCACCGGCGACACAGGTTCAGGCAAGACGTTCGCGATAAACGCTCTCATGCATTCCGTTTTCCGCCACGAGCCCGACTGGGGCGGGCTTTGTTGCGACGAAAAGGGTATTTATTATGAAACTCTGGTTCGCATGGCCAGAAAGTATCATCGCCAGGACGACCTTCTGCTTTTGCAAACCCGGCCGGATTTTGCAGATGAAGAATGGATGCCTCTTGCCCGCTTTAATTTATTGTCGGATTCCACGATCCCATGGTCGACCTATGCAACCGTAATCGTTGACACGGCGTCCGCACTCAATCCTGGCTCTGAGGACAAGGGGTTCTTTAAGACCCAGGCGCATGCAAACATCGGCCGAGGGATTCAGCTCTTTCGTCTTCTGAATGTTGTTCCAACGATGCATGATCTTCTCGAAGTGCTGCAGTCTCAGCCCTTGCTGAAGGCAATGCTTCAGAATCTAGAGTCACTAAAAAACCGCGGAAATGCGGATGCTCAGGATTGCTGTGAACACTTTATGAATGCTTATCTTCGCCAGCCCCCTGAGCAGCTCGGTGGAGTTATTTCGACGATTTACAATTACCTGAACTACTTTACCAACCCCGACATTATCGAAATTTTCGGCACACCGGAAAACACGTTCGATTTCTCAGCACTCGACAGCGGCGCGATCATTTGTCTTTCCATGCCGCAAAAATACCAAACAGAGCGCCGATACGTTACGACGATTCTAAAGCTCCTCTTTTATGCTCATGTGCTCCGCCGATTCGATCCAAGACCACCAGGCAAACGGCAAACCGCCGAAGACAATCTGTTGATCTGCTGGCAGGATGAAGCTCAGCGATTCATCTCCGATTCGGACTGTAATGTCGACGTCATACGGCAGGCAAACGCGACAACAATCATGGCCGCTCAATCGAAGACCTCCTTTTTTCCGGCCTTGGGAACAAAAGAGAAAGCGGAGGTTACGATCCTTAATCTTCGGAACAGAATCATCTTCAAAGCGGCGGACAAATCCTGCGCCGAAACCTCCGCTGATTTCGTCGGAAGGCGGATGCACTGGAAAAAAACTTACACCCGCGGGAAAAACAACTCGAGCACGACGCGATCGCGCGAGGAAGAATATATCGTAAAGCCGTACGAACTCATGTCGCTGCCGAAGTTCACAGCGATCGTCAAACATTGTGAAAAGGGATTCAAAAAGAGAAAGCTTCATCCGGTAGACGCCGATGGAAAAACTCCTCATTGGTATTCTTCGTTCTGAAGGGGAAGCTCTGGAGCCTTCTTTGGAACCGCCTTCATGACTTGCGGGGATAATCAGGGCTAGCCCTGACTCATGGTTCAGGCAATCTTCCGAACAGGCCCTAAGAGGTTCCCCTGGCTTCATTTTCTCAAAATTTTTTGACACGAGGGTGACTCTGAGACGTCATACGTATATCCTACTATGAAAAGACTAATCGCCTTAGCCGTGGTGGCACTTGCGTCGCAGGCAATAGCAACGTTCGCAGGTGAGGCCGTAACCACTTCTAAAGAGGTCGTTGCACCGCCTCCGCCGCCACCGGTAAGCTATTTCCGCGCAAACGAATGGTCCCTCGGGCTCTTTGGAACCTACGGATGGACATATGACGGCAATCGGAGAGGCATCCAAGATCACTATTGGGGCGGTGGCGTTGACGGGCAATACTTCCCGCTTCAATATCTTGGATTCGCTATTGAAGGAGATTTCTTCAATGAAGTCCCCGGAGACGATTTCGGCGCCAGTGCCTTTGGTAACTTGATATTGCGTTATCCGCTGGATATCAAATACCCCACATTGCATCTGGCTCCCTACGGGTTGGTGGGCATTGGTGGCCTATTCAATTCTGGTACCGGCTTCACGGGCGCCTTCAACAATTCGATTCACTTCCGACATCGTTCCTCAGACTCGTTTATGGGTGATTTCGGAGGTGGCCTTGAATACCGTTTCACGCCGCACATCGGAATATTCTCCGATGTGCGCTTTAATCTGGTAGACGGTCCTAAGAACAACTATTTGTCGACTCGTTTCGGCTTCCGCTACGCGTTCTAACTAACTAAGAAATAACCTATTTCCATCTTTAGTTGAAAAGTGGCCGGAAAGAATCCGGC
>DATMQC010000261.1:0-6556 GCA_035567275.1 Chthoniobacterales bacterium
ATCGCCCTCGGTCTGGTCAGTTCCCTGGATCGACGCGGAATTCGCGTCGCTTTTTTCAAGCCAATTGCCCAAGGAGGCACGGGTGATAGCCTCGATCGATCAACCCATTTTGTCCGTGCAACCACGACGCTGCGGCCGGCGGATCCGATTCCCTTCGCCATCGCGACCAAGACAATCGCTGAGCAAGGATTGGACGCTTTGATGGGCAACGTCATAGCCGCCTACCATGAATCCACCGGGTCCGCCGATGCGGTAGTCGTCGAAGGCTTGCTTCCCGCCGCGGGCGATTCTTACCTGGGATTGGTCAGCCAGGAACTGGTAAAGACATTAAACGCCCAGGTGATCCTTGTGGCATCTCGCGCAGACAAAACTATGGGTCAAGTCGACGACCAGGTCGAATATGACGCAAAGCTCTTCGGTGGCGTGGAGAAAATCTTGGGCGTGATCGTCAATCGGCATCCGATCGACAAAGATGAAACGTTGCAGTCCTTGATCGATCGATATCGGTCGGAAAGCCGCCTACTCCGGCGCGATCAGCTGCATCTCATCGGAGTCGTTCCTCAAAGCCTGGAATTGACGTACTGTCGTACGATCGACGTCCAACGGCACCTGAATGCCAAAGTTCTCAGCGCGGGAGATATGGAGAAGCGCAGAGTAAAATCGACGCACTTACTTGCCCGCACCGTTCCGAACTTGCTGCATACACTCACCCCAGGGGCGATCCTCCTGACACCTGCCGATCGAAGCGAAACGATCATCGCGATAGCGATGGCAGCCCTGAGCCAGATCCCGGTTGCCGGTTTGATTCTAACTGGTGATACGCATCCGGACGAACGCATCATCGAGTTTTGTCGGCCCGCGTTTAAGACCGGGCTTCCCCTTCTGCGTGTTGAAACAAATAGCTACGACACCGCAACTCGACTGCATGGACTGAGTTCCGAAGTTCCGGTCGACGATCTCGAGCGAATCGAGGGAGCAATCGATCACGCAGCACAATGGCTGGATGTCGAATGGCTGATATCTCAATCAAGGAAAGAACTCGAATTCAGGCTTTCGCCCGCAGCTTTTCTTCATCAACTCCGCGAGCGAGCCCACAAGGCAGACAAGCGGATTGTTTTGCCGGAAGGTTCTGAGCCGCGGACCGTGCGCGCTGCTTCGATTTGCTGCCGGCGCGGAATTGCACGATGCGTCCTGCTCGGAGATCCAACGGAAATTGAAACGGTCGCAAAGAGCCAGGACGTTGAAATACCGGAAAACCTCGAAATCTTGAATCCGGCGCGGATTCGCGCCAACTACGTCGTTCCGCTTTTCGAAGCGCGGAAGCATAAGGGCCTCTCGATGGAAATGGCCTCAAGTCAACTCGAGGACAATGTTGTACTTGGGACAATGATGATCGCGGTTGGCGAAGTCGACGGGTTGGTATCCGGAGCCGTTCACTCCACGGCCAACACGATCCGGCCCGCCCTGCAGATCGTAAAGACAAAGAAAAACGCCAGAGCGGTTTCATCCATTTTCTTCATGTGCCTTCCGGAGCAGGTACTGGTCTATGGGGATTGTGCCGTGATCCCCGACCCTGACGCAGAGACTCTGGCGGATATCGCGATTCAAAGCGCCGACTCCGCGGCGGCTTTTGGCATTCCTCCGAGAGTGGCAATGATCAGCTATTCAACGGGTGAATCTGGCTCCGGCGTGGATGTGGAAAAAGTGCGCTAGGCGACAAAACTTGCGAAAACAAAACGGCCGGATCTTCTTATCGACGGGCCGCTCCAGTACGATGCGGCGTTCATGCCCGACGTCGCCAGAACGAAGGCGCCGAATAGTCCGGTTGCCGGTCGCGCCACGGTATTCATTTTTCCGGATTTAAACACGGGAAATACGACCTACAAAGCGGTCCAACGCAGCGCGAACGTTATAAGCATTGGACCGATGCTTCAGGGTCTAAAACGGCCCGTAAATGATTTATCCCGCGGGGCACTCGTTGACGACATTGTCTACACAATTGCGTTGACTGCCCTTCAAGCGACGCAAGGATAACCTGGAGGGCGCCCGCTCCGCCAACGCTCTCTGGTAGAAGCATCACGCTAAGGTACGCGGAGGTACGCGAAGGTGCGGATTTAATTTAAAGTTTGCTCGCTATGCCGCGCAGGCTGGTCTCCTCGCCAAACCTACTAATCAAGAGCCTAGTCTTGTCTCTTCCTTTTCGCGTGCCTCGGCGTAACTTTGCGCGAGGCCTAAATAATGGAAAGATTCAGGCTTCTTAGATCGCTTGCGACGGGAGCGCAGCTCATCAAGCCTCCCGCCGGTGATCGTTGCCGCGAGCAGACAGCCGTTGCCATTGCCGGCCGTTCTACTCTTTGTGCTCGCTCGCCTTGGACTCGGGCTCCTCCAAGGTTTTTGGCGGCTGCTTCTTAAAATGAAGCTGCAGGATTCGGCGGCCGTCGGTCTGCGAAATGGTCACCAGATAGCTTTCAATCTCGACCTGCTCTCCCTGCTTGGGCAAATGCCCGAGGAGCTGTACCACGTAACCGCCAATCGTGCTGACGTCCGCATTTTCGAGATGAAGACCGACAAGTTCCTGAAGCTCATACAAATTCAGTTGGCCCTGAACCACAAATTCATCCTCGCTGATTCGAACAAATTCTTTCGCCTGCTCCTGGTCAAATTCGTCCTGAATTTCACCCACAAGTTCTCCGAGAACGTTGTCAAGGGTCACGATCCCGACGGCTCCCCCGTATTCGTCAACTACCACAGCAAAATGCGCCCGTTTACCCAGAAACTGGTTGAGCAGCTTTTCAAGAGACATAAACTCCGGCACCGGCATCAATTCCCTCTTGATCGCAAGCAGATCCGGCTTCTGCTTTTTAATCTCGCGCATCAAATCCTTGATGTGGATAAGACCGATGGTGTTGTCGAGGTGCCCTCGAACGAGGGGAAAGCGGGTGTGCCCGGACTCGATCGCAACCTGGACATTCGCTTCAAACGAATCCTGAATATCCAGGTAGATCACGTCTCCTCGAGGAGTCATGATATCTCGAACGACCCGCTGGCGAAAATCCAAGACGTTTATCAGCAGTTCGTTGCTCGGCTCAGTTCCGCTTTCCGAAGGTTCGGCTTCCGTAAGGATAACGCGGAGCTCCTCTTCACTGTGCACAAGCTCGGGGTCGGCGACCGGTTCCATCCTGAAAAATGTCTTCAGGATCCAAGTCGCTGAGGCTTGGAGAAACCATATCGCGGGCCGGAAAACCGAATAGAAAAGATGAAGCGGAGGGCTGACCCAAAGACTAATAGCGAGCGGTTGACGGATCGCGAGCCACTTAGGGGTTATCTCCCCAAGAACAATATGCAGATAAGTGATGATGCCAAAGCCGACGGCAAATGAGGCTCCGTGAACGAGAGCGCCGGAATTGATACCGGCATGTGCCAGCAGCGGCTGAATTAACCTTGCCAGGTAAGGTTCACCGATCCATCCCAGAGCAAGGCTGGACAGCGTGATCCCAAGTTGCGTGGCTGATAGGTACGCATCCAGATGGGTCGTGACATGACGCGCCAGCGCAACTTTTTTGTTTTCTTCTTCGAGCGCATCGAGCTGGCTGGATCGCACCTTTACGAGGGCAAACTCGGAAGCCACAAAAAAACCGTTCAAAAAGACGAGCAGCAGAATGCAGATGAGATTGAATAGGACTGAGCTCGGAGCTCCAACATCGGCGCCAACCTCAGCGACCGGGGTCGCAAGCGAAAAGTCAATGGCACTGATCATCGATTCAAATGCTCCGGGAAGCGATCCACAAATTCAAAACACTCCCGAAGTGTAATCAACTAGTGAGGCCGCGCCTCAGACCAGCGAGATTTAAGGGTATTAAGCTCGCCGAATTCTTTCGCCCGGGCAAATCGGTGATAAGCGCGCCGCTACGAGGACTGACCGTTCTACCAGCTCGATTTCGTGACACCAGGAATCAGACCCTGGGACGCAAGTTCACGAAATGCAATTCTGGATAATCGAAATCGGCGGATGAAACCGCGGCGGCGGCCGCTCTGCTGACATCGGTTAACAAGGCGAGTCGGACTGGCATCCCGCGGAAGCTGCGCAAGACCTTGGTAGTCGCCTTTCGCCTTAAGCTCGGCGCGAAGCGCGGCGTACTTATCCACCGTCTTCTGCTTGCGTTTGTTCCTTTCAATCCAAGACTTCTTTGCCATAGGGAAGCCGGGAGTCTAGCTGACGAACGCCGGATTTCAACGAATTTTTATAAACCTTTCAAAGCGTTTCATTCCAAAACTGCCGGAACGCATTGCCCCAATTCCGATCCTGCACGCGCTTTCTCGCCTCTTGTCCCATCGTTTTTCGCAGTTCGGTATCCTTTACCAAAACTCGGAGCGCCCGTGCAAAATCGCCAATATCCAGCGCTCGGGTAACAAACCCATTAAAACCGTTTTCCACGAGTTCACAGGGTCCACCTCGATTCGAAACTACACAGGGAATTCCGGCAGCTTGCGCTTCGAGCACCACGTTTCCAAATGTGTCTGTGGTGCTCGGGAACGCGAAGATGTCACTCGATGCGTAGGCCATTGCCAACTCTGAGCCGCGCAAATATCCCGTGTAACATGCATGCGGCACCAATTGCCGAAGCTCGCGCAGATACGGCCCGTCACCCACAATCAGCAGACGAACGTGAAGTCCTTCTCCTCGCAGCTTTTCGCATGCAGCCACAGCCACATCGATATTTTTTTCCTTCGAGACACGGCCGACATAGAGCACCCCTATTTCATTCGGTTTCTTTCCGTATTTTTGCCAGAAATCCGGATTGCGGTTTGCCGGCGTAAAAAGCCCCGTCTCAAGCCCGCGCGGCAGAATTTTCAGTTTATCCGGCCGAATCCCGCGCTCGATCCAGCGTTGCCGGTAATCCTCTGAATTGACATAGACAAGGTCGAGCTGGGAGTAGAACCAATGCATGAAATTCCATGCCAGCGTTTCCATGTAGTAATCCTGGGTCAGAACGCGGACATATTGCGGGAAGTCGGTGTGATAAATCCCTACCGTTTTCAAATCCAGCATCTTCGCCGCCAGCAGCGCCGTAAGCCCAACGGGCCCCGGGGTGCTGATGATCAATTCTGTAAAGCGCTCCCGCTGAATGTATTCGAGCATGTGCAGGACCGGTGGAAAACTCAGCTTTTGGAGTTCATACTCGGGCAACTCGAATTCGCCAATCGGGGTGAAATTTCTGATGGGTATTTCGGCGATGCTGATCTGCTGCCGCGACGTTACGACGATAAGATCCGCTCCAGATTGCAATGCGGCCGCCGTCATCTTCCGAATCGTAGTCGCGACGCCGTTGACATCCTCGAGGGTATCGGTAAACCAGGCGCGCTTTGTATTCTGGAGCACGTCGGGAAGAAAACTCACCGTCGCACCGCAAATGTCTGTGAGACGGGTACGTGACGGCGCCTGACTGTGAAATCCGTAAAAATAAGGCCCAAGCAGGAAGGCCATCGGAACGAGGGGGCTTAACGCCTGAACCGCTTCTATGACGCCTCCCGTCGTGATCTGCTGGACGAACCTCTGGAAAAAGCGGAAAGCCAGTTGATTGAAAACCAGAGCCACCATGAGAAAGGCGCGACGCTCCGGCTCAATGATTCCCTCGGTCTCTTTCGCAATCTGCGCCTGAACTTCCGCGCTCCCAAAATAGGTGGCCAGTTCCGGCCAGATGGAGAGATTGGCCGGTTTGACCAGATCAAAAATTTTCCCAGAAAGAATCCCACTGGAAAGCAGGGCGAGTTTTTCGCCAAGCGAAAAATTGGTTGGATTTTTGCCCTCCATGAAACGTGAAAAGATAATCTCGAGAAACTCGAGATTCGGGCTGACCGCGGCCGAAAACTTGTCTTTTGCGAATTGATACGCCGTGTTGTAGAGGCCGTGCGAGATGACCAGAGGCGTTCCTCCTTGCCCTCGCGGCACGCAATCACCCTTTTCTATGAACTGAAAGAAGTCGGCAACGGTTCTACAGGAGGGCGCCTCTGTGTAAGCGGAAGCTGGGAAGATCCCGGCGTGATCGTCCGAACCTGCTGTAAGGATTTTGCGCCATGGTTCAGGATGGGTCGGTCCGAAGCCTTGACGATCCGCGAATCTCAGAATGATCTCTGGCGTCAGCGATCGCAGAATGAATCGTGCCGTATCGCTCAAGAGCGCGTCCCGCAGCCCATTGATGCCCTCGAAATGCTTGAACAAGAGGACGAGTTTTTGGACATGATCCGCCGTCAGGTGGCGATTCTTGTCATAGAGAGGATGTGCGACAGCATGGCTGATGCCGCTCCGTGCGAGATAACGTTGCAGCTCGAAGATGTTTTTTCTGAGCTCCTGAACATCAGCGTGTTGCGATTCCGTCAAATTCCATAAGAGCAAATGAATGTTGACATGGTCATCAGGGAATTGCGCCGTAACCTCCTCGCTGAGAAACGTATCAGGAAACTCTGCGATTTCGCTGCAACCATCGATCCGGTTGTGGTCGGTAAACGTGACAAAAGTCATCCCCTTCTCTTTTAGCCGCTTATACAACTGCTTAGG
>DATMQC010000262.1:0-6303 GCA_035567275.1 Chthoniobacterales bacterium
ATTGTTGGGTGAACCTCCTAACCGCCGCGGAGATGTCGAAGCCGCGCTTGCTGCGGTTAACTATACGCGCCGCATCTTGCATGGACTTGCGGCCATTTCTGATTATCCGACGCGCGAAACGATCTATGTAGATTCACCGGAAGTGTCAACGATTGTCGAAGCGCTGGCCAAAGCTTTTTTGGATCTAGCCGCAGCCCTGGAAAAGAGGGAGGAACCGCCGCGTCTACAACTCATCTCGGAATGGCGCAGCCGGCTCGAAATGGCGTTTCAAGCGCCGCTGCGAGAGAGTACGGTCCAAAACCGGATAAAGCTTGGGAAAAAAACGTTAGACCAGACCGAAGAATGGTTATTATACCATCTGGCAAATGTGTTGCAATACACCATGGCCCTGCGGGCAGCGATCGCTCGCCTTGTCCGGTCTGAGCGAAAACTCTCCCCGCCCACTGTTGGAGATTCCTTCGATCGGTAGATGCCGGCTCTCCGAGCCGCCGTTATTTGGCTCCAGGCCTCAATCGGTTGGCGGCCTCGCTGGAACGGTCGCGCGCGATCGTTGCCTGACATCCCGCCAGAGCGAGCCGGTGAAAAGCCAAATGACGGAGTACATCAAGAACATCAGCGCGCCGAACGGTTGCACTGACATGGTATAGGGAGTCTTTTTGAGCCTGAAAAACGCGTTAAGCGCAAGTCCGAGCAACAAGACCGCGTAGGATGAACAAATCAGGCTTTTCGTTCGGCCGCCGATTCCCTTTTCGCCAAGCGCTTGCACTAAGGCCAGGGCAACCGGCGGTGCAATCATCGCATACGTGGCGTCTTCCGTCGACGGTCCGAAGAGCAGCATCCAACACGTTCCCAGGTTGAAGACGGCGATCAGCAGACGCTCCTCGGACCAATCCCGTATTCTGCCATAAACGCATACCGCCGCCGCTCCCATCCCGGCCAGCAACTGCAAAATAAGAAACATCCGGCTGCTAAGGTTGATGTGACAAGCCTTCAGCAGCATGGCGAAATCCCTGGGCGCAATATCGATGTTCGTTCGACGATCGTCCACCGCTCGGGTCCCGAGCCATCTCTGATACTGTTCGAGAACATAGCCTGGTTGTTGCAGAAGAAATGAAAGGATGCCCATTAAACCCAGCGCCAGAAGAAGACGCCAACCGAGTTGACGCGGATACAGGAGCACAAGCAGCAATCCAACAGAAAGCGGATAAATTTTCAGGTAGGCCGTCAGTCCAAGGCAGACTGCGGAAATTGTCCACTGGCGCCGATGCGCTGAAACAATTGCGATCATTAGCAGCCCGGTGATCAACGGGTTCGCTTGTCCGTTGTTAAAGTTCCCGAGCGACAACGGCAAAATGAGCAGGAACACCAGCCAATACCGCGAACGGGGGATTCCGGCCCGAAGTTCCGCCTTTAGCCACCAAACAATACCTGCGAGAAAAACTGTCGCCGTGAGCAACCGCCAGAGAATCCCGCCCAACCAATTCGGAAACCACGAAAAGGGCGCGAACAGTCCCGCAATAAGCGGGCTATAGACAAAACCGCGAGTGTAGGAGTAGAGCGGTTGCGAGTTGACCCACTTTCTTCCCGCGTCGGCGTACGTTGCAAAGACGTCGTGATCTCGCGACACCAATCCGATGCGGATGCATATCCCGATAAGTACGGCCGACCAGAGAGCAACTACGATCACGTTCCGCAAGTTGCCTGCGGGCCTCTGATTTTCCGACGATGCAAACGAATGAACCATAGGAAGCGGTTGTAATGGCTACCGTCTGATCCGGCTTGCCGGAGCCCCTGTCCGCGCCGGCCAAACAGCGTCGTTGAACAGCCATGCCAGGCAATAGACCAGGAACAGTAACGCTGAAACCGGTAAGCTTGCCAGAATCCAGAATGGCTTGAAATGCGGCAAGAAGCTGGCCCTTGCAACCGCGAGCAGCTGAAGAGCGACCGAAGCCCAAATCCCGAACCGAATCCAGAACACCTGCCCTGAATGTAAGGAGTGAAGGAGTGCAAGTATGGCCGGTGCAGCGAGAAGCAGATAGGTATAGGACTCGGTGGCCGGTCCACAAAGCGTCATCCAGATCGCAGACAAACAAAAGAGTCCGATCAGCACCCGGGCCGAATTCCACTCTTTCCAGGTGCCGAACGCGCAGAAAACTGCGATTGCCGCCGCGCTCCCTAGTTGGATCAGGGTGAAGGCCTTTTGCGAGATCGGCAAATGGAAGATCCAATGGCTGATGAACCAGAGATCCAACGGCAGCTTTTCGACGGGCCAGTTCCGGCGATCATCTGCGGTCCTCGTGGCAATCCAATCGCTGTATTGCTTCGATACATAAGACCAGTGCTGAAACAGGAATGGCAAAAGAGCCAAAAGAAAAAGGCTGCCGAACAATCGCCAGGCGAAACGGCGGGGGGCGATGACGCAGATCAGTAAACCAACCGCGAGCGGGTAGATCTTGAAAAAGGTCGCGAGAGCGATGCAGAAGGCAGCCCAATTCCAGCGCTCGGTATAAACCGCGGCGATCGCAAGCATGATGAGCCCGGCAACCAGGGGATTGGCCTGGCTGATATCAATATTACCAAGAGCCAGCGGGGCCAGAACAAGGTACGCAATACCGGCCAATTGAGGTTTGATGCCTGCAAAAAGGTTCGACCTTAAAAGCGCGGCAAGCCCTCCGAGCAGCGCAGTCGCATTGATAAGCCGCCAGATCATGTTGGCTATCGCTGTCGGGAGAAACGCAAATGGGGCAAAGAACGCGGCGACAACGGGGCTGTACACGAAGCCCATCCATTGCGTGTAGACATTCTCACCGCGCAGCCAGTGCGATCCAGCCAGATTGTAGGTGTCAAAAGAGGTTCCCCTTTGCAAAAGAAGCAGAGGGCGGGTGACCAGGACGGCCAAGGCAATCGTCCAAAGAACCCAGGCGGCTATGTTCCAGAAGCTTGTTTTCGAGGCGTTTGTCGACCGGTTTTGCTTTTCAAGGATTCTAGCGCCCACGCAGTCCGTGCTTATCCCGGTTTTTGACTGTAGGCCAGCGGAATTCCTTAGGTCGAAAAAGTT
Organism: Chthoniobacterales bacterium; assembly: GCA_035567275.1. Taxonomy (GTDB): domain Bacteria; phylum Verrucomicrobiota; class Verrucomicrobiia; order Chthoniobacterales; family JAFAMB01; genus DASZHC01. The sequence goes on from DATMQC010000262.1 coordinate 3,059, forward strand.
CGTGAAACGGAGTTGCCCAGGCCGCTGAAAGAATTTAAAGGTCTTTCCTGCCGGTGTCACTGGTCGGTTGGCTCTGCCCCATTCCACTTGCCGCCGATCGCATTTTTCTATGGGACCTGCACTCGATACCCGAAAGCTCCAGCTTATTGATCGTTGGATTGGGATGGTCGTATGCTGGATCCTGACTCGATTGCGAGCATTGACGGATAAGCGGCGCGCCGGCGGAGTAGCCGGTATGCCGTCAAAAATTCTCTTCGTTAAATTTGCCGAACAGGGTTCGACGGTTCTTGCCTATCGTGCAATAGAACGCGCGATAAAAATGGTCGGCAGCGGAAACGTCTATTTTTTAGTGTTCAAGGAGAACCGCTTCATTCTCGACGTGATGAATCTGATTCCGAGAGAGAATGTCATCACGATCCGCCACAAGAACCTGGTTGATGCCGGGCTGCAAGCGCTGTTCGCACTTTATAAAATCCGGAGGCTCCGGATCGATGCCTCAATCGACCTGGAGTTTTTCGCACGTTCATCCGCTGCGCTGACCTATTTGACAGGCGCGAAATCGCGCGTGGGATTTCACACGTTTTTCGGAGAAGGTCCCTATCGCGGAAATCTCATGACCCACCGATTGCTTTATAACCCTTACCTTCATACCAGCCAAAGCTTTCAGCTCCTGGTGGAGGCTTTAGAGCAAGACCCGGAAAATCTGCCAACCTTCTTCGGACAGGTTCCGGCTGCGGACACTACGTCTCCGCAATTTGCAACGTCAGCAGCCAGCCAGGAAGAGGTGCGTGCCATCCTCGGCCGTGAGAGCGGTGTCGAAGGTGAATTTCGCGTTATTCTTCTCAATCCAAATGCGAGCGACTTACTGCCTCTTCGCAAGTGGCCAACTGAGCGGTATGTCGATCTTGCGCGTCGACTACTTGAGCGTTTCCCGGAGGTTTGCGTTGTCATGACTGGCGCTCCGGATGAAGCGGATGCGATCCAAAAAATCGCTTTGGAGGTCGGCTCGCAGCGCTGTATTTCGCTCGCCGGCAAAACAACGCTGCCTCAGCTGCTGGTGCTCTACACGTTATCGGAGCTGTTGATCACAAACGACAGCGGTCCGGCTCATTTTGCATCAATGACGCCGATAACGGTCATCACCTTGTTCGGACCTGAGACACCTTTTCTCTTTCGCGCACTAACTCCCCGAGCGATTCCGATTTGGATGCAGATTCCTTGCAGCCCTTGCGTTAATGCTTACAACAATCGGCAGAGTCCCTGTCGCAACAATATTTGTATGAAAACGATCACCGTTGATCACGTACTGGAAATAGCCATCAAGGCCTACCTCGAGCGGCAACAGGAGAGGAACCCGGCAGGATCTTGAGAGCTACTCCCGTGTCCCCATATGCCCTCTGGGCCGCGGTGATTCTCCTGGCTGGAACGATTCTGCGTCTCTGGTACAGCACCCACCTCGAGCTCGTCGGAGACGAGGCCTACTATTGGCTCTGGTCGCGGCATCCCGATATCTGTTATCTTGATAAAGGACCGGTGATCGCGTGGTTCATTTGGGGTGGCACGGCCCTTTTTGGTCAAACGGTATTCGGAATTCGTTTCTTTGCAGTCCTCTTGGCGTACGGAACCGGGATCGGGATCTACCTGCTCGCCCGAAAACTTTTTTCGGATAAGGTCGCTTTCTGGTCAGTTGTTCTGGCGGCCGTCACTCCTCTGTTCGCCGTCGGCGCCACGTTAATGACCATAGACACTGTCTACATCTTTTTCTGGACATTCGCTGCTCTTACATTCTGGCAGGCGAAGGATGAGGAAAAGCTAAGATGGTGGATTTTGACCGGCATCTTGATCGGTTTGAGCATGCTTTCAAAATACACGGGTGCCATCGAATTGCTTTCATTCGTCGCTTTTGGCGTTTGGCATCCGCCAAGCAGGCGGCATTTTCGGCGTCCGACATTCTATGTGATGCTCCTTGTTGCAGCGCTCTTTCTTGTCCCGGTGCTGATCTGGAATTGGCGTCACGGTTTTCCCACGAGCCAGTTTCTTGTTCACCGCGGGGCCCTTGACGAGCGTGCGCATATTCGCCCACTTGAGGTATTCTCATTCCTCGCGCAACAGGCTGGAGTCATTTCGCCCCTTCTTTTTTTCGGCCTCATTATTGCCCTTTGCTGGCCGCGCTTCGCTCGGACTGCCAAGATCGAGACCGGTTACCTCGTCTCCCTCTTTTTACCTCTGTTTCTCCTTTACCTGTTTCTAAGCTTTCAGAAAGCAAGCCAGGCGAATTGGGCTGCAGCGGCATATGTCGGGGGGTTGATCCTTGTAGCTGCAAAGTGGACGGAAGCCCTTCGCACCAGGCCCCACCTGAGATGGCTTGTTATCGCGGGAGTCGGAGTGGCCCTTCTCGAGACCGGGATCTTACATGAAACTTCCTGGTTGCATCTGCCGGGAGGGCTCGACCCGCTCGATCGGGCGCGCGGTTCACGCGACCTCGCAGCCCAGATTGACGAGCTGCAGAGAAAAACGGGGGCGCGCTTTGTGATTGCGAACAAATATATGACCGCCGCGTTACTCTCGTTTTACCTTCCCGATCAACCCGATACCTTCATGCCGGTATCAAGCCCTCCCTTTAACCAGATTGTGCTTTGGCCTACCTATCGAACAAAGCATCCGGTAGACAACGCGATATTCATAACCGATTCGAATCGAGTTCCTACGTCGGTGATGGAAGATTTCCCGGGCATTGAACCGGTCGGAGAAATCCGCACGAGCGAAGCTGGTCGCAGCGTCGGACGGTTTGATGTCTTTTTCTGCCACCGTTCGCCGTCGGATGATGCGCTGAATTCATCCAAGTGAACGCCGCGAAAGCTAAAGGCACCGGATTCCTTTACAACTTGTAAATGCACGCACGAATCAAAAACCCAAACGCCGTATGCTTGCTGATCACGCCCGGGCAATGACCCGGCATCTTAACAAAATTTCGGTCCCGCAAGAGCGAGGCCGCTTCGCCCAATCGGCGCTGCTCCCAACGCGACCTTGAGATCCTTACATCTCGCCGGTCTGAGGCGCGGCCTCGTTAGTGTCCTGTCCCCGAAATAGCATGTATTTTGTTACGATCAAAATGGGCCGTCGACAAGGCGCGAGGAGCGGAGCATATCTCAATCGATACGTGACCGACGAGCAACGCGGTCGCCGGCCCATTTTCATCGCAACCCTTCGGGCCGGAGCCAGTTGGCCGTTTTTCTGCGTTGCTC
>DATMQC010000263.1:0-7434 GCA_035567275.1 Chthoniobacterales bacterium
ACAACTATTACGGCATAGGCCCGGCGACCTACATTTTCTTGAAAGCGGTGGATCTCGTCCGTCCGACCTATCGGCAAGCAATCCTTCCGCCACAGCAGAGTCTGACGATCATTAATCAGACAAGAAATGTCACAAACATCATCTACAACAACAACGTTGTTAACAATTACGGCCCGCAATATCAGCAATTGGCCCAGATAACCAACAATCGTCTCGAACGGTACCAGATTGACTATCAGCAGCAGGCTCAGCCCAATGCAAATTTTCGGACAGTGGTTACCGGTAACCAAGTACAGGTTGTGGCGCCGCCTCCGCAACTGGAACGCCGTGCCACGATCGCTCCAAGCGACGCACGCCAGCTTAAGAATGCGCAGGTGGATCGCGGTTGGCAGAACATTGATCCCACGAAGGCCCAGCAATTGAAACAGGCTTTTCAACAGAATGCCCCGCCTGTTCCCAAGGCTCTGCCACCTCAGCCGCCGCCACCTCCCAAACCCATAATTGCGGCCGTCGGATCGCCGGCACCCAACCGACCGGGACAGCTACCGCAGAAGCCCGGCGCGCTCAGTAACAGCCAACTGTCGGCGGAACGTCAAAGGATCGAAGCCGAAAAGGCGCAACTCGAGCAGCAAAAGCAGGCGCTCCTGAACGGCAAGACTCTTCCTGCTCCGGCGCAGGCGCCTCAGGGCAAACCTGGTTCACCGGGTCAGCTCGCTGAGAAGCCTCAAGGAGGCCCCGCTGCGTCGAATCAGAAACCAACGGCTCCGGATGAAAGGGTCGGGCCAGTAGAGGCTCAGAAAGCTCAGCAAGCAGAACAGGCGCGCGCCCAGCAGGAAGCTCAGCAAAAACAACCTGCCGCTCAGCAGCAGGCCGCCCAACAACAGCAACAAGCTGCTGCAGAAAAGGCCCGCCAGGCGGAAGCTCAGAAGGCTCAGCAAGCAGAACAGACGCGACTCCAGCTGGAAGCTCAGCAAAAAGAACAAGCCGCTCAGCAGCAGGCCGCCCAACAACAGCAACAAGCCGCGGCGGAAAAAGCCCGCCAGGCGGAGGCTCAGAAGGCTCAGCAAGCAGAGCAGGCGCGACTCCAGCTGGAAGCTCAGCGGAGACAACAAGCCGCTCAGCAGCAGGCCGCCCAACAACAGCAGCAAGCTGCTGCGGAAAAAGCCCGCCAGGCGGAGGCTCACAGGGCTCAGCAAGCAGAACAGGCGCGACTCCAGCTGGAACCTCAGCAGAGACAGCAAGCCGCTCAACTACAGGAACAAGCCGCTGCGGAAAGAGCGCGGCAGGCTGAAGCTCAAACAGCTCAGCAAGCAGAACAGGCGCGCGCCCAGCTGGAAGCTCAGCGAAAACAACCCGCCGCCGAACAGCAGCAACGTGGAGGCGAAAGGGCGAATCACGCTGAGGCACAAAAAGCACAAAAGGAAGAACAAAAGAAAAAGAACGTTCCTCCGCCACCCGGTCAGCAGCAGTAGCCGCTCCTTGCCTGCCCGCATTTTGCACAAGAACGCGCGAGTTCGCGTTTGCCTGTGACTTCTTTTCATCCGAAGCTGCGAACCGATGAACCGGATTGTCGGTCTTGAAACAGAGTATGGTTGTTTAATCTCCGAGGATCAGGCTCAGAGCCAGGCTGATGCGTGGCCGGTCAAGGTCAAGAATTACTTATTTCGCAAGTGTCAGGTCGGAGCAATCGACCTTCACTATAGGGACTACGAAGAACCGCCGGGCAATGGCGGTTTTCTTTTGAACGGAGGTCGTCTCTATCTTGACATGGGGCATTTAGAGTATTCTTCGCCCGAGTGCCTGAACCTACGCGATCTAGTTTCCTTCGATGTTGCCGGCGATATGCTGCTTCATCACGCGCTAAGCGAAATGGGAGCCACTGATCAGGTGGAGTTTCTCAAAAACAATATCGATCACCACACCGGCGCGACTTTCGGTTGCCATGAGAATTACCTCATGCGCAGAGAAGCTCAATTTACGCCCGAAGTGCTATCATCATTGCTCGCATTTCTGGCAACCCGGCAGCTCTTTGCCGGCGCAGGCAGAGTAGGACAGGCAAATCCGCTGGCATTTGACTTCGAGTTGCCTGATCGCCAGGGGCATGTTCATTTTCAGATCAGTCAAAGAGCGGATCATATCGTAAATGATATTTACCAGTGGGTTCAATTTAACCGGGCGATCATCAATGCCCGCGATGAACCGCTCGCCGACTACCGGAAATACCGGCGATTGCACCTTTTGATTGGTGACTCAAACATGAGCCCCTTCGCGACCGCGCTGAAAATTGGTACGACGGCTTGCGTCCTGACCCTGCTGGAAGAGAATCTGCTGCCAACGCATATTGCGTTGCGGGATGCGGTACTCGCAACGCGGGAGATATCTCGCGACCCCGACGGCAAATGGCTCGTCGAGATGGACGACGGCAGCCATCGCGATGCGCTGGATATCCAATACCAGTTTCTGGAATATGCGGGCCGCCATCTGTCCGGGATAGACAAGGAGACCGATTGGATCCTGGAAAGCTGGAGTTTTACGCTCGACGCTATTCGCAACAAGCCTGAACTCCTTATCGGCGGGGTTGATTGGATCTCGAAAAAATGGCTTCTCAACACGTTTGTCGAAGCGGAAAACTTATGCTGGCAAGACCCGTGGTTGCAGAGTCTCGATCTCGAATACCATAACGTGAACCCCAATAAAGGCTTATTTTACGCTTTGAAACCCCCAAAAGCCATTGGTGAATTCAATTCCAGCGTTCGGCGCGAAGAAATGATGCGAACACCACCGCAGAATACTCGCGCCAAAGGACGTTCCCGGGCGGTTGCGCAATTTCAGAAAAGAAATCTTCCGTATATTATCAACTGGGACTCGGTTGCATTGGAAAGTCAGGATTACTTACCGATGCCCGATCCCTTCCATCCGTACGAAGAAGAAGTGGAATATTTTCTGCGCTAAGATCAATTTAAGACATGCGTTTCCTGAATGGACCTGTTACCCGAATTGCAGGGTCGGCAATTATTGCCTGCGTCGCGATGGCGGCGTTCTTTGCGGCGACGTTGAAGATTGGGAAGGCAGCGCCGCAAAACGACACACGTTGGCAGACCAACTATAAACAAGCTCTTGAGCAGGCAGCAAAACAGAAGAAAAACGTATTGCTGGACTTCACCGGCTCAGATTGGTGCCCTTATTGCATTCAGATGGATAAGGAGGTATTGAGCAAGCCGGAGTTCGAAGCGTTCGCAGCGGAAAACCTGGTATTGGTAAAGCTCGATTTTCCGCGAAGGAAGCAGTTGCCACCAGGGGAAAAAGAGCAAAACGATCGGCTCGGGCAACGGTTCTCGATCGAAGGCTATCCCACGTATATCCTCCTCGACTCAACGGGCAAAGAGGTTAGGCGTCAAGTCGGTTATCTCGAAGGCGGCCCAAAAGTATTTATCAGATGGGCTCGGGTAGGAAGCTGATAGAGATCAAAACGGCTCTCAGCGGTTGATGATCGGTTTTGGCGCCAACGTCCCGCCTGCAACCGAAGTCGCAAGTCGCGTGCGCTCTGGCTGCTTATTGGGACGGTCCCTTTGCTCGGACGGCATCAGAGGTTTTTTCGCATGACCCAGGAAGATCGCGTTTCGCCCGCCCTCCTTACCGATCTCTACGAGTTGACGATGGCCTACGGCTATTGGAAAAATGAGATGCTCGGGCACGAGGCCACCTTCCACTCTTTTTTCAGGCTCCCTCCCTTCAATGGCGGATACACGATTGCGTGTGGCCTGAGTGACGCAATTGATTATCTCCTGCATTTTAGATTTCAGCGTGACGATCTTGACTATCTTGCCAAGCTCACAGGCCCCGACGGGAAAACACTCTTCGAGAATCAGTTTCTGGATTATCTCGAGGCTCTCAAGTTCACCTGTGATGTCGATGCTGTCGTTGAGGGAGACGTTGTCTTTCCGCATGAACCTCTGCTCCGGGTCTCGGGACCGTTGCTGCAGGGGCAGCTCTTAGAGACTGCGCTGCTGAATATCCTTAATTTTCAGACCCTCATTGCGACCAAAGCAGCTCGTATTTGTCTTTCGGCCAGGGGTAAACGGGTGATCGAATTCGGGCTGCGGCGCGCGCATGGCCCTGATGGCGCTCTTGCGGCCAGTCGCGCTGCCTATATCGGCGGTTGCATAGGGACGTCAAACGTTCTTGCAGGGAAAGTGTTCGGAATTCCAGTACTGGGGACCCACGCCCATAGCTGGGTGATGTGCTTTCCCACAGAATTGGAAGCGTTCCGTGCATACGCCGAGGTGCTTCCAGGAAACTGTATTTTGCTTGTCGACACATACGAATCTATCGAAGGCGTTCGTCACGCCGTGGAGGTGGGCCGCTGGCTTCGCACAATCGGAAAGGAGCTGTCCGGAATCAGGCTGGATTCGGGGGATCTGGCCTATCTCAGTATTCAGGCGCGAAAGATCCTGGATGAAGCAGGTTTCAAATCGACAAAGATCCTGGCGAGCAACGACCTCGACGAATACGTCATCAGCAGTTTGAATGAGCAAGGTGCGCTGATCGATGCCTGGGGAGTGGGAACGAAACTGGTGACTGCGTTTGATCAACCGGCTCTGGGCGGCGTGTACAAATTAGGCGCGATCCGCCCGCAGGATGGCGGATGGCACGGAAGAATTAAGTTATCGGAGCAGGCCGCGAAGGTATCAAATCCGGGATCGCTGCAAGTCCGGCGATTCGCAAAGGAGAACGAGTACGTTTGTGATATGATTTATGACGAGCTGACGGGTCCGCCGCAGAGTCGCGTTCTAGTTGACATTGCTGATGTTACGATCCGAAGAAAGATCCCTGACTCCGCGGCTCACCATGATTTGCTCGTGCCGGTTTTCCGCCGGGGCGAACTCGTTTATGATCGGCCTTCAATTCATGAGACCAGAGACCGTGCGCAGAGCGAGCTCGGGCGATTCTATTCCGGTGTCAAGCGCCTGCTCAATCCGCACATTTATCCGGTTGGTCTGGAACTCGGACTGCATGAGGCCAAAACGCGCCTTATTCAGGAGGCACGGAACCAGGCGTACGAGCCGGCGAAGTAGAATGTAGTCCCTGCCGCGGGATGATTTACCCATCGGAAACGATCGGCAACAACTCATCGCCGAGTCTCTGGCGCACGCGAAAGGCAGAGCGCGACCATGGTACAGGGATCACAAGAAAAACTACGACACGACGGCGGTCCTCTTAGTCGATTGCGGTAAATCGTATTAAAATACTCCTATGAACGCGTTGCTTGTAGTCGATATTCAGAACGACTTTCTCCCTGGAGGCGCCTTGGCCGTGCCTGATGGGGACCGGGTGATTCCGATCATCAATCGCCTCATGGACCATTTCGATCTGGTACTGGCGACTCAAGATTGGCATCCAGCCGATCACGGAAGTTTTGCCTCGAACCATCCTGGTCGCAAGCCGGGTGATGTGATCGACCTGAACGGGGTTCCCCAGATATTATGGCCAATCCATTGTGTCCAGCATTCCAGTGGGGCGGCATTCTCTTCACAGCTTCGCAGGGATCGAATTGCAAAGATCTTTCAAAAGGGTACCGATCCCAAGATTGACAGTTACAGCACCTTTTTTGACAACGCGAAGCTGCGTTCAACCGGCTTGGGCGATTACCTGCGCGAACACGAGGTCAAGGAAGTTTTTATTTGCGGCTTGGCAACCGACTATTGTGTGAAGTTCTCGGTGCTCGACAGCACTACGCTTGGACTGCGATCCCACGTGATCGAAGACGCCTGTCGCGGAGTTAATCTGAGGCCGGATGATTCGCAAAAAGCTATCGAGGAAATGCGGGCGGTGGGTGCTTCAATCATCGATTCCCGCGAAATCCTTCAACGAACAGCCAAATAGATTTTCTTCACGTCTACCGCGATGGAATCATCACTGAGCGCCTTCGGGTCGATCACCAGGTTGTCTGAAATAATCTTGCGGATCCGCTGCAGGTGAAGATTTTTTCGATCCAACCGGTTTTGGCTAGCCCAGCGCGCCGCTGCGACAATAAGGCTTGAGACCTGTTCAGCAGTGAGCTTTTCGGTGTTGATAATGATGTCAAAGTCGCTGCGGTCGTTGATGTCTATCCCGTAGACTTCGAGGTATCGCTTCCTGTTTTGCTCATCGCGCTGCAGCGTCCGGTAAAGCACTGATTCGTAGCTCGCATGCTTATCAGGTTCTCGCTGGTAGATTCGTTTGGCGCGCGCCTCGAGCGGCGCGTGCAGCCAGACACGCAAGTCGGCGTTCACGAGCCAGCCCGCTAGCCGCGAACCGACAACGACACGCGGCCTCAATGAGGCCCGCACCAGTTTCAGGTCGGTAAGAAAATCAAAGATCCTGGATTCGCTGGCTTTCTGCTGAATCTCTTCGAAACGGATGTCCAGATCCTTGGCCAGATCGCGAAACGTGTAGTTCACTACATCAAGACGCAGCGTTTTTCCGACATTGTCGGTCGCCGTCGTATTTCCGCAGCCGCTGTGGCTGGAAATCGCTATCCGAAGAGCTCTGGTTTCGGTAATCACGATGCCTTGCCTCCTACCCTACGGACCGACGTGAGAACCGGTGCTTGCTAACATGCCGCTCCCGAATTGCCCAAAAACCATTGATAGGTGTCCCGAACTCCATCTTCCAGGCTGATCCTTGGTTGCCAGCCCAATTGCCGGAGACGATTGATATCCAGGAGCTTCCGTGGTGTGCCGTCCGGTTTTGACGTATCGAAAACCAGCTCCGCGTCGACCCCAACCACCTTGGCAACCAGCAGCGCCAGCTCCCGGACTGTGAGGTCGTAGCCGCATCCCACATTGATTATTTGCGGCGAATCATAGTTCTCCAGAAGAAAGCGAAGGGCGTCAGCAAGATCGCGCGTGTGGAGAAATTCCCGTCTTGGCGTTCCGGTTCCCCAAATCACTACTTCGCGCCGATTCTGCATTTTCGCCTCGTGCACTTTCCGAATGAGCGCGGGTAATACATGCGAGGTCTGCAAGTCGAAGTTGTCCCCGGGACCGTAAAGGTTCGTCGGCATGGCCGAAATGAAATTTGCGCCATGCTGCCGTGCATAAGCCTGGCAGAGCTTGATTCCGGCAATTTTCGCGATCGCGTACGGTTCGTTCGTTGGCTCAAGAGCGCCGGTCAAAAGCGCCTCTTCCTTGATCGGCTGGACCGCGAGCCTCGGATAAATGCACGAACTTCCGAGAAACAGAAGCTTCTTCACGCCGAAATCGAAGCTTGCCGAAATGAGATTGTTCTGGATCTGCAAATTCTCCAGGAGAAATTCGACCGGAAGATCGTTATTGGCCTTAATGCCTCCGACTCGAGCTGCTGCCACAACCACGGCATCGGTTTTATTTGTCGCAAAAAACTCCCGAACCTTCTCGGTGTTGCGCAGATCCAATTCATTATGGGTCCGAACGA
>DATMQC010000264.1:0-4960 GCA_035567275.1 Chthoniobacterales bacterium
CCATCCCGAGTTCCTTGCACAAGTCGCAGAGCCGCAGGTCCTTGTGAACGCTAGCTAGGCCGGTTGTCCCAGCTTTTCGACTCTTTGCTGCAATTCTGTCGCCTTTATCTTAGTCTTCGCCACAAGCTGCTTTGAATCGACATCCGGCTTTTTCTTGAACGCGCTCTCCAGGAACACTCCCTGGGAGTCAACCCGATCGCCGTCAGCCGCTTTCCGCGCATAGGTGGGACCTCCTCCTTGTTCGCGTGCCCTCACATTGTCACGCCAATATGTTTCCAGTATCCAGTCTATGTGCGCTCGCAAATCAGGGTCTTCGATCGGAAAGCAGGTCTCAACTCGTCTGAAAAAGTTCCGCGCCATCCAGTCCGCGCTCGCGAGGTAAACTTCAGGATGCCCTCCGTTCTCGAATCGATAGATGCGACTATGCTCCAGAAATCTGCCGACGACGCTTCTGACGGTGATGTTATCGCTTACGCCGGGTATCTTCGACCGCAGACAGCAGACGCCACGGATAATCAACCGGATCTTTACGCCTGCCTGAGAAGCCCTGTACAGAGCCTCGATAACCTCCGGATCCACTAGCGAATTAACCTTGGCAAAGATCGATGCGGGCTTCCCGTTTCTGGCGAATTCCGCCTCCCGATCGATAGTCGAAATCACGAAATCGTGAAGCGCCTTCGGCGCCGCCTTTATTTTTTTCAATTCGGGGAATACTGAAACGCCGGTCAACCAGTTGAAAAGCTCTGCGCTGTCGTTCGTGAGATCCGGATCACAGGTAAGCAAACCCAAATCGGTGTAGAGCTTAGCCGTCGAGGGATGATAATTTCCCGTTCCGAGATGGGCGTAGCGGCGGATTCCATCCTCTTCTCGACGCACGACAAGAACGAGTTTAGCGTGGGTCTTCAGGCCCACGATCCCGTAAACCACGTGAACTCCGGCCTCCTGCAAGGTTCGCGCCCACTTGATATTCGCCGCCTCGTCGAAGCGCGCCTTCAGCTCAATGACGACTGTAACCTGCTTACCACTTTCAGCCGCCTCGGCAAGAGAAGCCACAATCGCGGAATCTCCACTGGTGCGATAGAGTGTTTGCTTGATCGCCAAAACGTTCGGATCCTCAGCTGCCTGCTCAATGAAATCGAGCACAGTCTGAAAGCTCTCATAAGGATGGTGAATCAAAATCGGCTTACGGCGGATCTGCGCAAAAATGTCTTCATGGTCCCCCGGGCTGAGGATTGCCGGAACGAATGGGCGGAACTTCAGATCCGGCCGATCAACTTCGGAAATGACAGGCATCAGGCGCGGGAAATTGATCGGGCCGTCGACGCGGTAGAGGTCGTCGTCTGTAAGGCTGAACGTCTGCAGCAACTGTTCGGCAATATGGGGCGGGCAGTCCTCTTGCACCTCAAGTCTGACAGCGTTACCACGGTTCCTCTTGCGCAGTTCAAGCTCGATAGCCTTGAGCAGATTGACGGTTTCTTCCTCGTCAAGATAAAGATCACTGTTCCGCGTCACACGGAACTGGTATGCACCCTTTACGTTAACCCCGTGGAATAGCGAACCGACATGCGCCTGAATCAGATTGCCTATGAAAATGTAGCGGTACGTCCCTTTTTCGCCGGCTTTGTAGGGAAGCAGGCGCGGTAAAATCCTGGGCACTTGGACCACCGCCAAATTTGTGTTCAACTCTGCACCTTCAAGTTCTACCGCGACATTGAGGCTCTTGTTCAACAACTGCGGAAAGGGGTGAACAGGGTCGACAGCAAGCGGCGTCAAGACCGGGTAGACGGACTTCTCAAAATACTTCGTGTAATACTGCTTTTCTTCCTTCGTGAGTTCGTCGTAAGGAAGAAAAAAGACATGGTTCTGCTCCAGTAGCGGAACAAGCTCCTCATTCCAGAGCCGGTATTGGTCATCGACCATTTGCCTGACCCGCGCAGAAATGGCCGCAAGCTGCTCGCTTGGACTCATCGCATCCGGCCCGGGCGCGCTGACATTGCTCTGGCGCTGCTGCTTTAATCCGGCAACCCGGACCTCGAAGAATTCGTCGAGATTTGAGGCAACTATGCAAAGGAACTTCAGGCGTTCCAGTAAGGGATTTTTTGCATCCTTCGCCTCTTCCAGCACACGTTGGTTGAACTCAAGCCAACTTAGTTCACGGTTGACATACAGAGCTGGATCGTCAAAGGGGGACGAAACGTTTTTGTCCATAGGTTTCTTTTTAGCGCCTTGTTTCCGGCTTCTTTGGTTCCGCATCTAAGTCCCCCCTACATCTCGCCGGTCTAAGGCGCGGGCGCGCTCGAAAAGGCATTTCCAAGCCCGTCGACTTGCGCCCTTAGTCCCTTCGGCTTCCTGAGAGGAGCGGCAACAGAAAGTACAGCAAATAACCGAGCGAGGTAAGAAACGCGGCGACATAGGTTAATGCCGCGGCATCGAGCACCTTGTTCACCGCATCTATCTCTGCGGCTCCTCGAATAAAGCCCATATCCACAAGCACTCTTTTCGCGCGATTCGAAGCGTCAAACTCAACCGGGAGAGTAATCAGATTGAACAACATAATGATTCCCCACGCAATGCACATAATGAGCAGCATCGGGCGAATAAGACCGGTCATGAAACCGACTATGGGCAAGAAAGCCACCGCCATATTCGCATAGCCGGCAAGTCCAACTGCCGCCATTCGCATATTCAGCGGTGCATAAGCGATTTTATGTTGAATGGCGTGGCCACTCTCGTGGGCAGCAATCCCGAGAGCCGCAGTAGAGGAACCGTGAAAATTTGCCGAAGAGAGCACCAGCCGTTTGTTCAGCGGGTCGTAATGGTCCCCCAGCAAGTCATTCGACTCCACGATTTCGACATCACCGATGCCCGAAGCGGCCATCACGCGGGCTGCCGTTTCCGCTCCCGACATCCCCGAGGACGCAGGAAATTGGCTGTATTTCGCGTACGCGGCTTTGACCCGCCATGTAGCCCAAAGAGATAGCGCGAACGTTCCAAAAAAGAGCAAGATACTTAATCCAGTCATTTGTTCCTAGCGAGGCCTCGCCTCTCGCTTAAAATACTCATCTCCTTCGCCACTTCAAAGCGATATAGCTGCTCCGTTTCTTAACGCGCCTACGCGGCGACGGCACCGCAAAACGACTTCCAACCAACGCGACCTGCGCTTTTTTCTTTTCCCCGAATCAAAGTCCGCATTAGCTTAAATCTTTATGGGGAACTTTTTTGAGGGGTACATGACGGAGTCATTCTTCGACGAGATGTTTGAGTCTGTGGGAAATGTGCGTCCGCATTACCGAAAATTGTTTGACCGCTACGGCGGAATGTCGATCAAGGATTTCGAGAAAAAACGGGCTGCTGCCGACAACGCATTTCTCAGTCAAGGCGTCACTTTCACCGTTTATAGCGACCAAGAAGGAACTGAACGCATCTTTCCTTTCGACCTTATCCCGCGAATCATCCCGCGAAAGGAATGGGAGCACGTCGAAAACGGCTTAGGTCAGCGGATCACGGCGCTCAACCTTTTCCTGCGCGACATCTATCATGAACAGAAAATCGTGAAGGATGGCGTGATTCCGGAAGAAATCATTCGCAGCGCCCTCCATTTCAGACCTGAGTTCATGGGTTTCGACGTTCCAAAGGACATCTACATCCATATCTGTGGAACGGACCTTATCCGCAACAACGACGGAAATTATCTCGTCCTGGAAGACAACGCCCGATGTCCTTCCGGCGTTTCTTACCTGTTAGAGAACAGGCAGGCGATGAAGCGAGTCTTCCCAAATCTGTTTTCTCGCTATCTCGTGCGCCCGGTGGACACTTACTGCCTGGAGTTGCTTGACGTCCTGCGATGCATCGCCCCCAACGCCAATTCGGACCTCAACGTGGTCCTTCTTACGCCCGGTATCTATAACTCTGCTTACTTCGAACATTCCTTTCTTGCGCGGACGATGGGCATTGAAATCGTGGTCGGTGCCGACCTCGTAGTTCAAGATGGTATTGTGTTCATGAAAACGACGCAGGGCTTGAAGCGCGTCGATGTAATCTATCGCAGGATCGACGATGACTTTCTCGATCCACTGGTATTTCGCAAAGATTCGGTGCTCGGCGTTCCCGGCATCGTTGATGCCTACAGACGCGGTAATGTCAGCCTGGCGAACACAATCGGCACCGGAGTCGCGGACGACAAGGTAACCTACTGTTTCGTCCCGAAGATGATTAAGTATTACATGGATCAGGAACCCATCCTTTACAACGTTGACACCTACTTATCGTACTTTGATGCCGATCGAGCGTTTATTCTCGAGAATCTCGATAAGCTGGTGGTGAAATCGGCAAACGAAAGCGGTGGTTACGGAATGCTCATGGGGCCTTACGCAACACGCGAGCAACGCGATGCTTTCCGCAAGGCGATAGAGGCAAATCCGCGCAACTATGTCGCTCAGCCCGTGATTCAGTTGTCTCGGTCTCCTTCTTTCTGCGACGACCATTTTGAGGGACGTCACATCGACTTGCGACCCTATATCCTCTTCGGCGAAAAAATTACTATCATCCCGGGCGGTCTCACCCGTGTCGCTCTTCGAAAGGGATCACTGGTTGTAAACTCTTCCCAGGGTGGCGGAAGTAAAGATACCTGGGTTCTCAATGAGTAGGGTACCCCATCCGCTCTAATGAACAGCCGTCGCGGGAGAATGTCAGGCGCACAAAATAGTGAAGAAGCATTATGCTAAGCAGAGTAGCCGACGCCCTTTTTTGGTTGAGTCGATATACCGAACGCGCGGAAAATAACGCCAGAATGCTGGACGTTAATCTCCAGCTCATGCTGGACGCCCAGCTGATCAATTCCAAAAATCAACAGCATTGGGAATCAATCATCTTCACGCTCGAAGATAATGAGCTTTTTAAGAAGCACTACCCTGAGATCACAAAGGACTCGGTTGTCGAATTCATCACTTTCGACCGAAGA
>DATMQC010000265.1:0-3061 GCA_035567275.1 Chthoniobacterales bacterium
AAGGGATAATTCCATGTCGTAAAAATCTGTCCATCCTGGGAGCGGGTCATGAGGCTGATGTAATAGAATACCATCTCGCCTTGGTCGATCAGGCAGAGGGCTGCCTGGGTCTGGTCGTTGCCGCGATGAAATAGTCGAAGAAATTGCTGTTGCGCATCCCAGTCACAGCCGAGATCATTTACGAGTTCAAATCCTTCCTGCTGAATCTCATCCGTTAATTCATCCAGCCTCGGAAACAGATCCCGACCCGGAGGGTTTTTGAGGTGAAGTTCGCGCTCTGCCGGCATGCGCAGGGCCCTGATTCGAGTGAGGATCTCAAGCCACGGGAGAAATATCCAAATGGAGGCGACCGCAAGACCTGCAAGCCAGCTTCCTGATGGTAGGTAACCGACCAGGAAAGAGGTTATCAGTAGACAAATGATCCCGAGCCTTTGCATGACCGGGTGACGGAAAGAGCGAAAAGCAATCCCCAGGGCAGCGACCCCAAGTATCAGGAAAATAGATGAGAACATTGTGATCTTCGAAGCTTAGCCTAAAGAATCCTTGAAAAGCAAAACCCCGAATCATCAATGTGCGGATACAGAAAAAACTTGAATCGTCTGCAAGCAGTTTCGCTCTTCAAGGATTTTAGTGCGCCGTCTCGCATATAGTACTGCGAGACGGCGCACTAGGGTCGGATGTTATGCTCCTTCAGAAAATCTTCAAGCTCATCAGGACCGAAATCCGAGAGAACCAGCTCCCCGGTAACAAGAGTCGGCGCAAATGTCTGTCCCGAAACGGCCACGAGTTCATCATAGGCAACACGGTTACTGCGGACCTCGACGCTCTTATACTTATAGCCGCGATTGTTCAGGTATTGTTCGGCTACCATGCACCAGGGGCAGCCGGCTTTAACGTATAATGTCATAGATTTCGCTCACTCACCGCGGTGTTGTGGTCGCAGCGACGAAATAAAGAATCGTTTTTCCGGTTTTCGCAAGTGAATCGATATTCAGTCGCTCGGCTGTGTCATCCGCCGTGTTCAAAATGGGCGAATCCGCCTCGAGTAACGCGACGCTGGGAATGCCCGCTTGCAGAAAAGGCATTTGATCCGCGAGCAACAGCCGATTGGCTGGTTCGAGACTGAAGCCCGCCACGTGAGCAGCCAATTTCAACTGGTCGATGAGCGCTTTGTCTCCGTTCGGAGCATAGTTCAGGATTCCGCTGCCGGTGTTACGCAAAAGAATCGCTGCACGAACATCTTCGGCGTGATTATGGAGTTTCAGCGTTTGCACATAGAACCGGCTCCCAAAGAGGCCATCGCTAAGATTCAACTCGTTGAACGGGGCGTCGCCATCCAGGAAGAGAAGTTCCACCTGAGCGGCCAGCGTTGGGTCGGAAGCAAGAACGCGAGCTAGTTCCACCAGAATCGCGCTGTTTGCGGCGCCGTCAGTTGCACCAATGGCCCTGAATTCATGCGTTGGCGTTGTATCGAAATGTGCGCCAATCAAAATGCGGCTGGAAGAAAGGGAGGATTCGTCAAAACGGGCGCTCAAATTGCAAAATTCGATCGGCTTGCCATCCGGCGGATGCTCGCTGAAACGTTGTTCGGTCGTTTGCCAACCTAGTTGCTTGAGGCGTTCAACGAGATGGGCTCGCACCTGAATATTTGCCTCTGATCCCGAAGGGCGAGGACCATAGGCGGCCAAAGCGTTGGCTTCTGCAAGGGTTTTGCTCCCGTCAAAATCATTCCAGATCGTCTCTCGATTCGGTGAGGATGGGTTCCCGACAAGAATCAAATCTGACGAATGTTTGACACTTTCGTTTCCGGTCCTTTCTGTCCGTTTGCAACTGGAAAGAAGCAGAATCGAGACGGCTGCCAGGGCAAATAACCTAATTCTCACTGAGCCGATATTCCAAGAATGGAAAGAATCCTTTCGAGATCGCCGTTCCCGTAGTACTCGATCTCGATGCGCCCCTTTTTTTCGGCGTGATGAATTTTGACATCTGTGGCAAAGCGTTCCCGCAACCGGTTTTCAATGTTATTTATAGCATTGCGTACCCCTGCGACTCCTTCCTGAGGCGCCCGAATCCCGCTCCGGGTGGTTCGATTAAGCCTTTGTTGTCCAAGCTGCGCAGCGACGAGCTTTTCGATCATTCGAACCGTAGCCGATTGCCGGATAGCGAGTTCTGCCGTCACAAGTTGTTCCTCCTGGTTTTGGAGGGCCAGCAGCACTTTTGCATGACCGACGCTCAAACGCCCCTGCGCGAGGTAGCTTTGAACCTGGCTGTGGAGATCGAGCAGGCGGATCGAGTTCGCGATGACAGAGCGACTTTTCCCGACGCGCTGCGCAATATCTTCCTGCCGGAGGGCAAACTCTTCAGCCAGGCGCCGATAGGCATTTGCCTCCTCAATCGGATTCAGATCCTCGCGCTGAAGGTTTTCGATCAGAGCCAATTCGAGGACGTCGCGATCGGAAGCCTGACGGACGATCACCGGAGCCTCCTTCAGTCCCAATTGACTGGCGGCTCTCCATCGGCGTTCTCCGGCGATGATTTCGCACTTGCCGTTAACTTTTCGGACGATGAGCGGCTGAATAATTCCGTGCTCTCGGATTGATTCAATCAACTCTTCGAGTTGATCGGTTCGAAACGATTTTCTTGGCTGCAACGGGCTTGGTACGATCTCGGAGACTGCGATGCGTTCGATGTGTTCGCCCGGTTCTACCGTATGAGCGGCCGGCTTGCTGGCGCTAATCAGCGCGCCGAGACCTTTGCCGAGAACAACCTTTGCCATGGTCTTTGAGCCTAACGGACCGCACCCGCGAAAGCAATACCCGTTGCGCCGTTCGCCGCATTAGCCCCGAACTCCGAACCCCGAACTCCAAACTCCAAAACGGGTGAACGCCGTGGGCTCACGCAGAGGGCGCGGAGGAACGCGGAGGGAGGACGACGAGCAAGTCGTACATGGCGAACTGTGAACGGCGAACGGCGAAACGATGACGTCGAGGACGAGCACGACTATAAGGACGAGAAACGATTGATGCGGCTTGCTGCACCCTGCGCCGGTGAACGGCGAACG
>DATMQC010000266.1:0-6024 GCA_035567275.1 Chthoniobacterales bacterium
AAAATCCTGCGATTTCTTGACGTTTCATGATTCGTCATGATAGCGACATGGAGGGCTGCGGTCCCTCGCAGCCGGGGTTCGCCCTTATCAACACCATTTCGCGGCGCCGACGGAGCGGACGCCCTTCAAGGCTTTGGTGAACATTGGTTCATAGCGACATGGAGGGCTGTGGTCCCTCGCAGCCGCGCTTCGCCGATATCAACACCGCTTCACGGCGCCGACGGAGCGGACGCCCTCCAGGCGATCGGCCAGCAATGGCTTCTGCGTACGCCCCTCCAGCCCTTGCTAAAAGACGGTGCACTAGTTTCCGTCGCCCAAAACCTCGTGACGATACGGCATACCGCTTTGAGCCCCTTCGCGGGTTACCTTTAGCGATGCCGCCCTGCAAGCTCGTTCCGTCGCCGACTTTAAGGAAAGTCCTTCGGCTATCCCAACACCAAGCCAGCCTACAAAACAATCCCCGGCTCCAGTCGTATCAACCGGACGTACCTTGGGGGCCCCAATAAATTCCAGATTCATTCCTTCGGAGAACATCACCCCCTTGGACCCAAGAGTTACAACGACGTTTTTGCATCCTAATTCGTGCAGGCAGTGGACGGACTCCTTTAGATCCGTTTTGGTGGTGACATCTCGGGCTTCGTGTTCGTTAACAACGATGATGTGCAGACTTTCGTAGATCTGCTTCGGCAAAAGGCGCGAGGGCGCAGGATTCAATAGAAACGGTTTGCCCAAATCATGGCAAATGCGCGCCACAGCTTCGATCGCTCCATCCCGGATTTCCAGTTGAGATATGACCACCGAAGCACGCTCAAACGCACGACGTGCATCAGAAACCATTGCCGAATCAACTGCATCGTTTGCGGACTTTGCGACCGCAATCAGATTTTCGCGAGTCACGCCGTCCACAAGAATGAGAGCGACCCCGCTCGGGGCATCCCGAACACACTGAAAATAGTCGACATTGATTCCTTCTTTCAAAAGCCGATCTCTTGCTGCGCTACCGAATGCATCTGCTCCGTAGGCTCCGAGAAAAGAGACATGCCCTCCTGCCCGCGCGGCCGCTACCGCCTGGTTGGCGCCCTTGCCGCCACCGAACATCTGGAACTGCCCTCCAAGGATTGTTTCTCCGGGTTTCGGCAAACGGTCGCAGAAAACGACCATGTCGGTATTTGAGCTGCCGATTACGAGGATATCCGGTTTGACCGCCATTGGTTCACCAAAATGAAACGACGAACGTCTCGAGAGATCAAGGTTGCACAGTGCCCGTCGTTAAAACAGGAATGTCCGGCTCCTTACGACGACCGCGCGACTTGATTCCGCGCCAGTGTTCGAGCGGGACACAACCGATCGCCATGATCGCCAACTGGCTTACAACAAAGGCCAGTAAAGGCCCGAACGCCTGATCCATGAAGCCGTAAGAATGCAGACCGACGCCGAGCATATTGACCCCAAACCAGGACAGGCTCGTCACGATGTTACCAAACACGCTCATGACAGCCAATCCGCGTTCGCGAGCGTACCCTCCCCAGCGCGCGTGCAGGATAATCGCGTTCCACAAGACAATAAGAAGAGCTCCGTTCTCTTTAGGATCCCAGCCCCAGAATCGTCCCCAGGATTGATCCGCCCATATGCCACCCAAAATCGTCGCAACAAGACTGCACAGCGTTGCGAAACACACCACTCCGTACATCATTCTGCCAAGTGATTTCGAGGTCGCTTCATCAAACGAGGTCGTGAACACGCCGCGCAAGATGTAAATAATTCCGATCAAACCGGCGAGGAACATCGCCGAATATCCCAATGCCTCACCGATGACGTGCGTTGCGAGCCAGCCATTTGTATCCAACACTGCTCGCAACATTTCCAAACTGTCGCCGTCCAGTTGCAAATTATGCGCAATCAGCAGGGTCACAAATCCAATCACGGCGCCGCAGACGCTACCAATTCCGTTCCGATAGAAGCGCTCCATTAAAATGCAGAGCATGACAGAAGCCCAACCCACAAAGATCGCGGAACTGTAGAGATTCGTCACAGGCGGCCGGCCCTGGAGATACATGCGCACGATCAATCCCGCCGTATGAACTAGAAATGCCCCGACAAGCAGAATGATCGCTGTCTTCCCAAGTGTCTTTGGCCAGAAGAGCCAGGAGAACAGCGCAAGGACTAACCCGATGACATATAAGGTCATCGCTTGCAGAAACGGCTGCGCGTGATTGAACAAAAACTCGATCTTCGGCCGGTCGAGTTTTTGGGGAATCGTTTGTGACAGGTAATCGCTATACTCCCGAACGACGTCGTTGAATCCTACGATGTCACCGCTCCGGTATGCGGAGATCATCCTGCCATATGCCAGAACCGGATAAGGCACTTGTCCGGGAACAATGGCGCTCAATAACGCTTGAGACACATGCCGCCAGCCATCGTTTTCCTCTGGCACCTGAGGACTTGGAATCGCAAAAGCATACTTCGCCTGAGAGAGGTTTTGGTATCGCTGGGTAAACAATACGATCCGCTCGAAATCCTGGTTGTCGAACGGCTTCCCGGCATCCCGGTCCCGCACCGCTTTGATACCGGGTTGAATCACCATTTGGAAGGCTTCGATTTCTTTGCCGAAATCCGGAGAATCCTCAGCTTGAATCGTGTTCTTAAGCTGCAAATAAAGTCGCAGACTGTCCCGTAGTTTCAGAATTCCGCGCTGGAAGGGATTTCGCGTTTCCGAGTCCGCCTGAGTCGCCATGGCGGCCTGCTTCTCGATCTCTGAAAAATAGGGTTTCAGGTCGTTAAACGAATAAGAAACGAATTGTCCTTTCGCGTCCTGAGAGCCGAAAAGATCGACGATTTCCTGGTTGCTAACCTCGAACAGCTTGGCCGTGTCGGAGTGCTCGGGCATCATCATGATATCCAGCAATCCCTGGCTCGGCTGCTCTACCATCCTACCCGCCGTGGTATAGGTGCCATGGTGATTCATCCCGGAAAGCGACAACCTCCCAAGCGTGTCCATTGGCATGACCCGCCCACCGACAAGCACCGGCAGTTTGGCGAAGCCATTCAGATCAAGCCCAGGCGCATCCTTCGGAGGCAGCATCCTGGAAATTACCCAAACAACAAGAACCAGTCCTAGGATCCAGGGGATTAGCCTTTTCATGCAATTACTCGACGTTTCACAAAGCTTACCAAGTGCATGCCGAACTGCAGCAGCATCCCGATCACGATCAGCGCGCAGGAGATATAGGGCACGAGCCAACTCGGGTTCTGTGCAACCTGCAAAACAGTAGTTTGGTCATTGTTATCGAACCCTGCCTGATAAAAAGTGAACCCTCGGTACCGCAACGGGTTATTCATGAAAATCAGGGATTCGCGGTCTTCGTGCCTCGATGGATCAAGTAACCGGATCCGGCTGGAGAAGTTCTTCGCGATATCGGTTCCAGCGTATCGATCATGGCGAAATTGAATCAGCGTGATTGCAAACGGCTTATAAAACCGCTTTGGTCGGAGCACGGCCTCGTATTTTTTGCCGCCCGCCTGAAAGTTGATCGGGCGAGGGAATCCCGCGGCCAGACGCCAACTGCCAATCAATTCATCCTTTTTGAATACCGAAAAGTCTGCCGCGGGTAGGTTGCGTTCATTTTGCTTGTAGGTTTTCTCCAGCTGCACAGCCACCGCCATCGGGCCGACAGGAAGATGCGGATAGCCGGGTTGTGGCAACTGGCTGGTGCTGATAAGGGCAGAGTTGGGGTAATAATCGTTAATTACGATACGGAGACCGTCGACCGGCAAATCAATCTTGCTTCCCTTGGACAGCCGCGAAGCCGGAATCGAAATCACCTGGTCGGAGTCTGCCCCGGTCGTATCGATCACGGCCAACTCATCAAAATAAAAGCTCTCCGAATAATTCTTGGTCTCGCCCTGATCCAGGCGCAACTGACTTTCCAAATCGACGAAGAGATCGGCAAACAATTGGCCGACCAGCAGTAGAATCAGGCCTGAATGCAGCAATACAATGCCTATCTTTTTCAAACTCAATCTGAATCTGGCGACGTGAGCCGCCACAAGATTTACCAAAAGTAAACTTCCGACGACGTAACCCCCCGGGAACCAGGGAATTCTCAGATCCATGTGAGGCGGCGTGAAGAAAAGAAAGAAGCTTTTAAAATAGCGATTTTCCGCTTCGTAAACGCCGATATTAACCTGGTCGATCGTTCCGAGAAAAACCAGGACCATGGCGCATCCCAGGCAGAAGATGGTCAATTTCAGGGAAGTAAACGGCTTGAGCCACTGAACGATCTTACTCATCATTCGTCGATTTTTGTCTGGGTGGAGAAGGGGGCACTCCAGATTGGTCCGAATCATTGAATCGGAAAGAGTTTACGAAATCAAAAAACTTTTGGCGCTGGCTCTCGAGAAGCGCAGGAGAGCCGGTCATTTTGACAAACCAGGTACGGCCGGGCCTTTGAAGTACGGCTCCTAGAATCCGCGATGGTTTGGCAGAATTCTCCGCGGTCCGCAGATCGACGAAAAAGGCAGGCGCACCCTGGATCTCTGTCTGCTGGATCGTTTCTGGAAGTTGTTTTTCTTCCAGAGGCGGTAACTCCAGTTGGCCCCGCCATCGATTAATGTTCGAAACCAATCCACCCGCCTCCCCTGGGAAGACGACCACAGAGATGTCCGCCGAAGTTCCATCCGATCCATTAACTTTAAAGCTCCCAAGCCGCATTTCGGAGACCGGTTGTTCGCTCCACCCATCCGGTTTCACCCATTGCGCCGAATGCTCAGGAACCGGCGGGGCCACGTTACCCTGCTCCATCGCGACGCTTAGGTTTTCCTTTGGTATTCGATAAACTTCTATTTTGTCGTTTCTGCAGGAAGTCAGAAAGATGGGAACACAGAGGAGGACCGCGTAACCCGGGCGTAATTGAGATATCCGTGTGGCTTCGGCAATCATTTTCCTATTTGAGCGCCTTCAGTTCGAACCGCTTTTTGAGCTCGTCGAAATGCGTTGAGGGATACCACTGATACAGCATAAAATAAACAACGACGCCGGTGACCGAGACATAAAGCCAGATCGGCATAGTGAAGCGTCCAAATTTGCGATGTCGATCGAATCGGGCCTGCAACGCCGGTATCACGGTGATGGTGACAAGTGGCAGGATCGTAAATGCCAGCAAGAGGTGCGTAATCAAGATGATGTAATAAACCGGACGCACCCAGCCTTCTGTGGTGAATTTCACCGAGCCCTCTCCGACGGCGCTGATCAAGCCAAAATGATAAGTCAGGTAACAGCTCAAAAAAGCGATTGAACAAACCAGCGCTGTGATCATACAGGCGATATGAAGCCTCTTGTGCTCGCGCCGAATTGCAGTCCATCCGATTGCTATGAAGCAGGTACTCAAACCGTTAAGGGTCGCGTTAATCGGCGGAAGATCAAAAACATTCATCGAAAGCCAAAAATTGGGAGGTAACGTAGGCGGGAGTGCCTTACTGATCAAGGGCTCCAAAAAGCGCCCCATTTTCAATAAAGGTTTTGAATTGCAACGAATTTGTGACAGTAGTTTGAACACGGATTGTTAGGAGTGACTTCCGTTGCTATTCGCCAAGCTCGTCGGGTGCCCCGACGAGCTTGGTCGCTTTGGGGCTTAGTGTCCTGTCCCCGAAGTCACAGAGCCGCAAGCATTTGTGTATGCCAATTAATCCTGGGACATTTTCGCCGATGTTCGTTTTTCATGGGGAGGGACGGATTCCGTGCCGTCCGACTAATCATTTCTGGTCCCCAGAACCAGGGGAAAAATGGGACGGCACAGAGGCCGTCCCTCCCTGAAACGGGCCAATTTCCCCCTCGGGCGAGTCGCCCCGCTTTTTCAGTTTCCGAGAAGTTCCATCCTCAGGATCCTCCTGGGATTGACTCCGAGGGGCAACTTCAGTCACTCTTCCCATCGTGTCTACGCCCCCTTCCGAGATAGTCGTAATCAACAGCGGGAGTTCTTCACCTCAGCTTACGTCATGAAGCATGCTTTCTTTCTCGCCCCC
>DATMQC010000267.1:0-10977 GCA_035567275.1 Chthoniobacterales bacterium
CGCTCGGGCGCAGACGATGTTGGAAGCTCACGAGGCCTTGATCAAGACGGCCCCTGAAAATCTCCCGAAATTCAAGGACGTCATTCAGTACCTCGAGGAAGAGTTGCATTTGTCGAAATAGCTTTGCCGCCTAACTTGAAAGCGATGCGCAGCGCATCGTCTCACCCATCAAGAGATGGACCCAAAATAGTCACTGAATACGCCCGCCAACCCGCATGAAATCAAGATCGATTCGAAAAAACGCGCAAGTTGGGCTAATGGAAAGCAATAATCAAAGCCGCGGGCGCGACCTAATTTGGAACCGTAATTAAAACAACTACATAGTTGTATAGAATTTCTTTATTTATATGTAGTCAACTCATTCAAGGTGGAACAGATCGCGCAACCGACCAAAGAGTTCCACCTCGATACGTTCTTTGCGCGCCAACAACTGGTCCAGCGTGCGAAC
This sequence comes from Chthoniobacterales bacterium, assembly GCA_035567275.1. GTDB lineage: Bacteria > Verrucomicrobiota > Verrucomicrobiia > Chthoniobacterales > JAFAMB01 > DASZHC01. The sequence continues at coordinate 449 of DATMQC010000267.1, forward strand.
CACTCTTGGAGCCAGTTCAAGTCTACCCGTACGCGACCCTGCTGCTTCCAGCGAGCCAGAATCCTCTTCCCATCACGTCCACAGACAAAATCGCGAGCAAAGCTCTGGAATTAGGGACAGGTCCGAGTAAAGCTCTAGATCATCAACCAGGATCAGAACGTTCTCGATAGACCGGTTCATGACCTAACTTCTGCCTTCTGGCTTCTGTCTTCTGATAGAACGCGTTCAAAGAACGTTCCCTACACGCACCTTCAGCGCGTACCGCATGTGGTCTGTTAACCCAGGGCGTCGCAGAGCTGACGCCCTGGGCTTCTATGAGGAGTTTCGCGCCTTCGGCGCTTAGGAACCGCATGAGCCCACCTCCTGTCTTCTGCCTTCTGCCTTCTCGGCGTTCGCCGTTTGGCGTTCGCGGTTCGGAGTTCTGTCTTCTTCTGATCAGCCGCTGATAGCGTGAATCGCATTGGAGGGTCTGTTTGTGCTTGTGGCAGCTCTCATCGGGGCGTATCAACGAATTTGATTATGGCACATTCGTCGGCCGCCCGATTAGCCTGCCCTGCGGCAGTTTTGGCCCTGGCAACGTCGTTGCTGCTCGGGGCCTGCGCCACCACGGATAGTGGTACGCGAGAGGATCCTGTTATCTTTGGGACCGCGCGCGGCTCTAACGGTGAAGCCGGTGCAGCCAGCGGGATGAGTCTCAGCTGGTAAGTTCCGTCCTTGCGGCTCTTAAACCCAGATCCCGAAAATTAGGGAATCGTCCTCGCCCTCGTCGTCGTGGCTCGTTCTCGATTTATTGGGCTTCTGCGCCGAGACTTCCGAATTTAGGTTAAACTTAACCAAAAGGTCCAAATTCCTCCCGGGCAATCAGTGAGCAAGGCGAGTGCGAATGGCCTCGCAAACTGTTTCGAGAACCTTGACCCTGGCATAGCGTTTGCAGTTGGATTCGACAATCGTCCAGGGAGCGTAAGGAGTCGTTGTCCGGTGAAGCATCTCCTCAACCGCGTCCCTATATTGCGGCATCTTTTCCCTGTTTCGCCAGTCTTCCTCTGTAATCTTCCATTGTTTGTGAGCGAAACCCTGGCGTTCCTGAAAACGCCGGAGTTGCTCGTCGGGATCGATATGAAGCCAGAACTTCAGGACGATCGTTCCAAAATGGACCAGATGCTGCTCCATGGCGTTGATTTCACGATACGCTCGCCGCCATTGTGCTTCGGTACAAAACCCCTCCACCCGCTCAACCAGAACACGTCCGTACCAGCTCCGATCGAAAATCGTGATATGCCCCGCCTTCGGCATCTGTGCCCAGAATCGCCAAAGATAATGGTGGGCCTTTTCCACGTCGTTCGGAGCAGCAATCGGTACGACCTCGTAGCCGCGGGGATCGAGATTCTTTGTGAGCCTTCGGATATTACCTCCTTTTCCTGCGGCATCCCAGCCTTCGTAAACTATTACGACGGGAACGCGGCGAAGATAGATTTCATGCTCCAGTTCACGAAGAGTGGTTTGGGCCCTCTTAATTCGAACGTCGTACTCCTCGGGACTCAATGACAAGGACAGATCCGTTTGGTCTAAAGCGGTCGTCTTGAAGTTGCTCCCGCGCTGTGATGCGGGCGGTCGATCCTCGGACTTGCGGTCTGCCGCGGCGATCCTTCTCTCCAACGCATCGATCACCGTCGCGAATATTTTGAGCGTAGCGAACCGGCGGTCGTGGGCTTCAACGACTGTCCAAGCCGCGAAGTCCGTGTCGGTTTCAGTCAGCATGTCCTCCGTTGCCGCCAGATATTCGGCATACCGTTCCTGCTGGCGAACATCGTCTTTCGTCACTCGCCAGGCGGTCGTGCTGTTTGCGCGAAGGTGGTCAAACCGGCGCTCTTGTTCCGTCTTGGAGATGTGAAGAAAGAATTTCACTATCACCATTCCCTCATCTGTAAGCTGACGTTCAAAGGAACGGATGTCCTCAAATGCTTGACGGAGGCGTTGGCCTTTAAGCGGTTCCTCGATCCGGTCGGCTATGACCCTGCGGTTCCAACTTCTGTCGAAGATGGCGATCCGTCCGCGAGTCGGAGTCCTCTTCCAGAATCGCCACAGGAACGGGTAAAACGCGTCTTCTTCGGTCGGCCTGCGGTCGCTATAAACGGTGAACCCGCGAGGATCGAGCGGCAGGATCAACTCGTTGATAAGGGTACCCTTGCCAGATGCGCTCCAGCCCTCAAAGAGTATGACCGTCGGGATTTCCAGCGACTTTGCAGTCCGTTGCAGGTCTCCCAGCTTCAGGTCTGATTCCGTTTTTTGGGCTTTGAAGCTCGCTTTGTCAATGGTCCGCGACAGATCAATATTCTGGAGCATGACTAGGGGGTTTAATGGAGATACCGCTTAGGATTCCTTCTTTGGGCTGTAGGTATGACGGATGTCAGCGGCTTGGTCGCGCCAGAAAGAATCTTCGGCGATATTGGTAGCATGATCCGCGATACGCTCCAGATTTGAGCTAACCTTCATCGCAGAAACAACCTCCCTCATATCGGAGGCAACCGGGTGAAATCGAATCAGCAAATTGACCCCGTCCTGATCGACCTGCCTCTCAAGAATGTCGATCTCTTCATCTTCTGCAACGACATGGTCGCAGAGCTCGCTATCACGTTTTAACAAAGCCTCGAACGCCGTCTGAAAGATCCGATCTGTAAGGCTGGACATCATTAAAACGTCGTTTTCTAAACCGTACAGTGCAGCGTCAAAACTGCTTCTGATATGCTTCGCTCGCTCCATCATCGCGTTCCCGTTTCAGGCTATCCCTTTACCCCATTTTTCCAAGTTTCCCAATTTGTTGTAACGGATGCCACAGATCAGTCTCCAGGAGTTTGGCTGCACCCAGGCAATGTAGCAAATGTTCCTTCGCGGTGCCGTCGTCAGCGTTCTAGGATGAAAATGGTGCAAAAGTTCCGTGCACGAATAAAGCCAGTGATAGATTGGCAGTCCAGGAATTAAGTGCAGTCTGACATCCGCATTCTAACAGAATATTTTCGACCGGGACAAAGCGGGCATGAGGTTCTCTCAGGCGCTGGCGGACGCGGTGGCGCGCGGAGTTGAAGTGCGGGTGTTGGTGGATGATGCCGGGGCGCCTTATTCTTGGCCGACCATTCTGCCAGTATTACGGCGCACGGGCGTGCCATGTGCCACGTTCCTGCCCACGTTCGCGGTGTGGCGTTACCGTGCGACGCATTCGACATCGAATGTTATAACGCCGAGCTGGGCCGAGAAGTGGAGACTTTTATAGAAAACAAGCGCGCTGCTGCGCATCGCGTTACACTGGAAGAAGTGGACGGGCGGCCCTGGCCGATAAGATTACGCGACGGTGTAGCGCGGCTGTTTGTACCCTACTTGTAAAGCGCTGCTAATTCAAGGTGGGCGCAGTGGCCCTGCATCCCGCTTAGCTTTCCCAGTTCTTCTGCAACTCCGGATGGCCGTTCCCGATCATCGACCAGGATCAGAACGTTCTCTATAGATTGTACGCTTAAGGAGTTCTTCGATCAGGGCGCCGATGGTTCCTGCTTCCCACCCTGCCCGTAAAAGCACGCCAAGAGTCAGACACGCGAGCAAAGCAGAGGCGATGGGTGCGTGATCGATCGCAGCTCCCAGGGCCAGGGCGGCAAACAGGCTTACGAATAGAATGACTTGAAGCGGAAAAACTGGCCACCAGCGCACTCGGATGAGTTGCCGGTCCAACCCAATATCTTCGATCGCCATTATTATTTGTTTTCCCCCGAATATCCCTCCCCGAACTTCCAGATCCCAAGGGGCAAAGGAATCACCCACAACAACCGAGGAGATTTCTGCCTTTAGCCCGTCCTCAAATGCCTGCAGTGCATCCTGCGCTTCGTGCCAATCAGCGCATAGTGCAGAATAGTTGCCTGGGAAAGGTAATCTGGAGGCGCGTGTTTGCCTTCTGCGCCAAGGATCCAGGCCTGCGGTCATTCTTCCGCTCAAACGCGCGATTGGTTGGAGAAGATGCAAAAGGGCTGTCAGCATCCAGCGCGGAAGATTCGAAAATATGCCGGACTTGCTGCCGGTGAATGCGGCTTGTGCATTCAAACCGGCACGTGCAAGCGACAGGCTCACCGCGAGGATGAGGAGTGGCGCCGCGATTCGCAACGGTTGCCAGAAGATTCCGACTACGGACAGCATAGCCAGCCCGGCAACGAGCAGATGCCACTCGGGCATCGCGAACAAAGAGCCGAATCTTCCGACATCGGATGGGTAGATGAATTGAAAAGGGGCTCGCCCGCGAATCCCGCTGTAGATTTTCATCCTAAATGGTAGCCAAGGAATTGCGCCCCTGCCATAGACGCGGCCGGTCCAGATCGGATGGCCGGCAAAGTTATATTTGTCGGGCCATTTTTTCTCGAGTATGGCCTCAGCTTTGCCATAACCGAACTGTTGGTTCCAGTAGGCCGCAACGCTTTGCGGCGCGCGATGCCATACAACTGCGGCAGGACTGAACACTAGCTTCAAGCCGGCAGATTGCATCCTCCAGCACAGATCAACGTCATCACCCGCGGTACGAAAAACCGGATCGAAGCCGCCCACTGCCGCAAGCGCCTCTCTTCGGAACGCCATATTGCACCCGGGCAGATGTTCTGCTTCTACATCAGTAAGCATCACATGGATCGGTCCACCGGGTGAGTCCGCGGCACAGTCAGAAACCGTGCTTTCACCGAGTGGCCGGATATTCGGGCCGCCCGCGCCTGCGCACGTTTCATCTCTGAAGGTAAGAGCGAGGTAGGTCAGCCAGTGCGGGTCGGGCCATGCGTCATCGTCGATATAGGCGACTATTTCGCCGGTGGCATTTTCCAGTCCGACATTGCGAGCGGTGCTTAGTCCGAGATGAGAAATCGATATAACGGCGAAGGGAAACTGACGCGCAATGTTGGCCGTGTCATCAGTAGAACCATCATCGACGATGATCACTTCAATTGCCGGATAATCGAGCCGTTGCGCACCACGGAGACAATCGAGAATTGTCCCGCTCCCGTTGTGCGTGCAAACGATTACTGAGATCCGTGGCCATTTCGCCTCAGGGAGGGTCGAAAATAGCGGTTGCGCAAAAGCTTCTCTGACTGCAGCCAGCGCCGGCTTCGGTTTTCGATCCCAATCGGTCAATCCAAAGTGCCATGTGGCCGTGTCGGAACCTGAACGGAACCATTCATCCGTCCAAGCGAACACGACAGCCCCCGCACAGCCTCCGGTAAATGCGGTGCGTATTTGCCAACGGAGCGAGCGCGCTTGTTCTTCCTCACCGTTTCGGAAACTATCCAGGCCAAGTTCGCCCATGAGGAGAGGGCGATCGCCGGCAATATTCTGCAAATGCGCGATATAGCTCCCTAGTTCGCGTTCTGTTTCGAGGTAGACGTTAAAGCAAACCAGGTCCAGCCAGGGCAACTGCAGATACTCGGTCGTCGGATAATTGGCATAGGTGACTATGGCTTCGGGATTCTCGAGCTTTACTGCATGATAAAGCTGCCAAAGGTAGCGCTCGACGCGCGAACGACCGATGTAACGAACAAATTGCGCTGGAATTTCATTACCAAGTACGTAACAGAGCAGCGCCGGGTGACCGGCACACGCGCGGACACTTTTTCGCACCAACAGCTGGATCTGCGAAGTCTTTTTTTCGCAGCCCGCGATGTACCCGACATACTGCTCGGCGGACAGGCCCACGATCACTCGCAGACCCTGCCGGTGCGCCGCATTAAGCAGAGAGACGGGTGGAACAGTGTGTGAAATTCGAACCGTATTGATCCCGTGCGCCGCCATTGCGACGAAATCCTGTTCTATCGTCGCGAGATCGTGAAACTCACTCCCATCCTCTCGTGGAGCAAAAGCGCCGTAGGTGACGCCCTTAATGTAAAACTTTTCGTCACCTACAAAGATGAACTTCCCCCGTACGGAAGGATGACCACCGTCTGAGGGCCTGCTTCCGGGCGGTCCGCCGTTTTTTGAAGCGGCGGTCACTTCGTTCTCGCTCAGTCCCATTCGACGATGAACGCCATAGGTTTATCCTCCTTGGAGGGTAGCGGGAGCCATGAGCCGTTTTTCCAGGACACAATTCTGTCCGAAGACCTGAAGTCGGTTATGGGCGGCACAAAATTTTTTTCGGCACTTTCACCTGTTACCCATTGAGGCTTGCCATTCACGACGACCAGACCGATTCGACAGCTTATTCCGGTCGGTACGATTTGGCGAAGAAAGGCGTTTTCACTTTCGCTGGTGATGGTAACAAGATGGCCTCCTAGTCTTGCGCAGAATTGTCTGGCATCTGCGGCGCTCAGACGGTTGCGGATAAAGAGGTAGTGACGTCCGCCATAGTCGGAGGCCAGCGTCTTTGCTTTTTGCAGATCGTTGTGTCTCAAAGCAAGAAGCAACTCACAATAGCTGGCGTCAAAATTCAGCCCTTTTGCGGACCACGCTGATTGCGCGCGCTCAAGTTGCGGATCCGAAAGTGTGTCGCAATCAAAAATAAACTCCGCAGGCGGATTCTTTGAGTCGATATATGGATCGAGCGTGAGAATTCTATTACCGCTGCAATCGAGACTATAGAGCTCCAGGTCCTTGAGCGGCTCCAGTGATTCAATGGCGTTCGAACGGCAGTCCAGATAATGCAGATTTCTCGAGTGGCGGAGAGGCTCCAGTGATCTGATCTGATTTGACCCACAATAGAGTTCCTCGAGAGCATGAAGATCTGCGATCGCATCGAGCGAAGTGATCTTGTTAAGGGAACAGTCGAGCGCGTATAGGGGCTTTCCCTTCAGTGGCGACAGGCTCTTGATCTGATTGCTGCCACAATAGAGCCTTTCAAGCAGATGCATCGGACGTAATGGTTCGAGGGTTTCGATTCGGTTGTTGTTGCAATAAAGCTCGATAAGACTCAGGGCGTTGAGCGGCTCGAGAGTGGAAACGTAGTTTTGTCCGCAGTAAAGGGCCCGCAGCTGTATCATGTTTTTCAAGGAGTCGAGGCTGGTGAGCTGATTTCTGCTACAGTCGAGGCCCCGCAACGATCGAATAGAGTTGAGAGGATCGAGATTGGTGATTTGAAATGAATTGATGTCCAAGCCGGCCAGTTCTGGAGCACGGGCGAATGTCTTCGCTGTCCATCGGAGCAACTCCTCGCTTACTCTCGGCTCAAGCGGCTTGTGCTCGGATTGCAGGCATTCAATGACGATCCTTGAAGCAGGGTTTGCCTTGAAAATATCAGGGAACGACCCCAGCGCCTTTTGATACATCTCCTTGTTCCATTGGATCAGCGCTTCGATTTCCCGGACTCGGCCCAGATAGTTCCTTCGCGCGTCGCCTTGAATCGACTGCCACCACTGCAGAGCGACCGGTTTGCGCAGTTCACCCAAAAAGTAGTTCAGCTGTTCGTCGGCGACATTCGAATCGGTGAGTTGAGCCGCAAGTAAATACCCCTTCGTCAGAGCGAGCGCAGCAACCGAGTGTGAAACAGTTTGATAATCAGAGGCGATAGTTTTGTATTTTCTCACCGCGTCATCCAGATAACCGGACTCGACCAGAGCATCGCCTGCCACAATCGGACTTGCTTTCTCCGGTAATTTAAATCGAAAGGCGCGAACGCGTAGCACCTCCACGTTCCGGCCCCATGTACGGATCCCGATGCTCTCGTAGTTTGCCTCGCGTTCAGTATGTGGGTCATGCTGACCGATTAGCGGCATCAAATAAACCTCACGATGAGCTTCCTTCCCGTTGACCAGAAGGGAGACCGTATCGCCCTGCCGCTGAAACGTGAGAACGATTTTTCGGGCGGCGGCATTCTCGTTTGGATCATATGGTTCGCCATCGGATATTTTTTGCGGCGTGGAGGAGACAAGAAGACTGTTGAGATCGCCTTTGCGATCCAGATCGTTCTGCGCGATCAGGTCCAAAGAACCTCCCCAGATCCCAAATCGACATGAATAGCCTGGCGGGTCATTTTCGGATTGCCGTAGGCGCCGCTTCGAGTTGATGCAGATCTGGAATGCTTCCGGTTTCCCGGAAAAACGGAGATCTACGACGACTTTCGAGTCAGCCGATATCTGAACTTTTTTTAACCAGCACCATTCATGCTGGCGCATTACCATCGCACCGTGGCTAACGGGCCACGGTTCCACTTCCGAAGTCGTCTGCGGATTCTCAAAGACGAATCGCTCCTTCAGCCAATCGCCCTGTGCCGGGCTATCGGGCGACTTCGAAAAATCGACATTCATCGCTTCCGTCCAATCACCCCATTGTTTGCGCCAGTCGTCATAAGAGTAAGCGCCGAACAAAAGGGCGAGTAGAAAAATGGTCACCCCAAACGAGAACGCGACCCGGTTTTTCCGAACGTATGTGACGAGGCGATAAGCAATCGTTGGACGGCGGGCGGTGATCGTGTCGCCTTCCTGGTAACGCCTGATATCCTCCCGCATCTGCCGGACGCTGCCGTAACGCCTCGCAGGGTCCGCCTGCAGGCCCTTAAGTGTGATCGTCTCAAGATCCTTGTCGATGGCCCGATTGATCCTGCGAGGCGCAACCGGCACATGATCCCGCAGCTTCTCCAGGTCCTGAAGAAGGTTCCCGCTTGAGTGGAAGTGCTTCTTGCCGGTGAGAAGTTGATAAAGAATTGCTCCGAGGCTATAAACGTCCGCACGTTCAGTGACGTGCTTGCTGGCGTGCGCCTGCTCGGGGGCCATATACTCGATGGTACCGACGATCTGGCCTTCGATTGAAATGGAGGCTTCTCCCACCTTCCCTTGCGCCTCAACCTTCGCCAACCCGAAGTCCATCACAACAGGTTCACCGTCTGGCCGAATCATGATATTGGCCGGCTTGAGGTCCCGATGGAAAACGCCATGTTCATGCGCAAACTGGATCGCGTCACAAACCGCAGATACTAATGCAAGCACCCGCTGCGTCGGCAGCATGAGCAGGCTCGAACTGCTCAGAGACTTTTGCGCGGTGTTCGACGAGCTGGCAGTTCCGGCCGTGAAGCGGGTTTCAGAAGCGGTTTTTCTGCCTTCCTTAATTTCCGCAATCAATTCGCTCAGGTCGCTCCTTCGACGCGATTTGGAAGGGCTTCGGGTAACAGGCGTCGTGTCTCCTCCGTGGCCTATAACCTCGGCCAGTGACGCGCCGTCGACAAACTCCATGGCGATATAAATGACGCCTTCGGCTTCGCCGATTTCGTGGATATGACAGATATTCCGGTGGGAAAGTTTTGCCATAATGGCCGCCTCACGTTTGAACCGCTCAAGCTGGTGTGAGGATGCGCCTTCGCCGGCTTTCAACATTTTGATAGCGACGATATTGCCGAATTGGTCCCGGACCTTCCAGACCTTGCCCATGCCGCCTTCTCCAATCGCTTCGAGAAGCCGATATTTGCCAATCATGATTTCGGTCTGTTGCGGCGGCATACGCTCGTCGTTTAAGACAAATCTGGAGTGCGCACCCCGCACGCGTTCTACCGTGATAACAGGGAGCGGCTTCGCAATCCCCTTCGGTTTGAGGAGGTAGAGATAACGGAAAATGAATTCCGCCGTTTCGCTCTGCGCTCGAATTCCCGGGCCGATCGAGAGCACTTTGCCCTTCAGGTCGTCCGGCAATTCCTGCACATCATCGATCTTCCCACCCGCACTGGTAACAATTTCGTGCGCCGCAATGGATCGGCTTTCGATCACCTCCCATCCGGCGGGAAGGGCTTCCAGAGCAGAATTCAGCACCACTTCGGTGAGCAAAATCTGGCCTTCCAAAGCCGCACCGCAAAGACGTGAAGCAAGGTTAACGGATGGTCCAAAAGCCGTGTAGGCTTGGCGGCTGGCGCTACCCATATTCCCCAAAACCACTTCGCCCGCGGAAATTCCGACACCGCATCTGCACATCCTCTTTCCCGCACGCTTGTACCGTGCACACAACTCATCCACTTTTTCGACCTGTTCGCACGCAGTCTTGATTGAGCGGAACGCGTGATCCTTGAAATACCGAGGCGCTCCGTAAAAAGCCATGACTTCGTCGCCGACAAGCTGCGCGACCGTAGCTCCATTTGCTTCTACCACTCGGATGACTTCTTCAAAATAGGCATTGATCATGCCGCGCACCTCTTCCGGCGCCAGCGCCTCAACTAACTGGGTGAAGCCACGCAAGTCGGTGAAAGACACCGACATGAAACGGCGTTCAGGGAACTTGAACGTCCGCAATTCCTCATCCGAAAGAGTGTCGAAATCTTTTAGAACATATCGCTGGACCAAATTACGGAACTGATGCTCATCAGTCACATCCTCCATCACCACATCAAGCATTCCCTCATGGAGCGTCGTCTTGACTTCGAAGACCTTTCCTCGATCGTCGGTCGCCAATCTCACAAGCGAACCTCCCTCTTCCGGCCGAGCGATTGCAACGAACAACTCCGGATTCAGGGAGCGACGCAAAACTTCGGCTTTTTTCCCAACGATGTCCGCTCGCGAAACACCGACGTGGCGGGCGAATGCGCTGTTGATATGAAGGATGCGCTC
>DATMQC010000268.1:0-4935 GCA_035567275.1 Chthoniobacterales bacterium
ATGGCTGTCGGATAGAAAAGGATTTCCGCGCCTCGTAAAGCGGTGAGACGAGCCCCTTCCGGATACCATTGATCCCAGCAAATCAAGACCCCGATCGTTGCTGCCCTCGTTTTCCAGGATCTGAAACCTAAGTCGCCGGGAGTGAAATAGAACTTTTCATAGAAGAGAGGATCGTCGGGAATGTGCATTTTTCGGTATTTTCCGAGGTAGGATCCGCCCGCGTCAATGATCGCTGCCGAATTGTGATAGAGACCCGACGCCCGCTTTTCGAACAAAGGAGCAACGATCGCCGCGTGGATTTCTGCGGCGAGAGTCTGGAAACGGGCAGTCGTTGGTCCCGGGATCTCTTCGGCCAGCTTGAAATACTTATGGTCTTCTACCTGGCAAAAATAGATCGTGGTGAAGATCTCGGGTAAACATATGATTTTTGCGCCGCGAGCCGCGGCTTCCCTTACCTTAGCTTCCGCCCGATCAATGTTTTCCTCTCGATTGATCGAGCAACGCATCTGAATCAGCCCAAGCTTAAGCATTACGGTCTTCCAGTGTTTCGGGGCAGGATATTGGTGTCCTGTCGCCGAAACAAGATGCCTTTTGTTGCGATCAAAGGAATTGCGAATATTTCAAGAAGAGCCGCTTCTGCTTTTTCCCTTGGCTTCGCTGCGATTGCGACAGAGGGTGGATCGTAATGCTGAACGATATTCGAATCCTGATTCACACGGCCAAGGGGGATATTGAAGCGACTCTTTTTCCTGCTAAAGCTCCGGTGACAACCGCGAATTTTTTGAACCTCGCTTCGCGAAGATTTTACAACGAGCTGACTTTTCATCGGGTTGTCCCTCGTTTCGTGATACAGGGGGGCGATCCGCTCGCGACGGGAACGGGTGGTCCGGGTTACCGCTTTGAAAACGAAACCGATCCCTCGGTCACTCACGCTACCGTCGGAGTCATGGCGATGGCAAATGCGGGCCCCAACACGAATGGCAGCCAATTCTACATAACAATCGACTCGCTCAGACCCGAGCACGTCAAAATGCTCGACGGTAGCTACTCGATTTTCGGACTCGTGACAAAAGGGAACGACGTAGCGTCGAAAATCGCAGTCGGCGACAAAATCGAGTCGATTGAGATTTTAGACTCACCCGAAGCATTATTTATCGAACAAAAAGTCCGGCTCAAAGAGTGGAACAAAGTGCTGGACCAGAAATTTGGGAACCGGCTGGGACCACCGAGGAGCACGCAGGGCGGGTAGGGTCGCATCCAGCACCAGTTTCTAGACGACCCGGAAGGGTGGATTCGATGTCATTTCAGCAGAAACTGGTGCGGAGATCGGACCCTACCAAGCTCTGACATAACGCGCGAGTAGGCTCAGCATCCGAAACAGTTTTTGGTTGCGGCTAGGAGCGATGCGCGGTCAATACCTTGCATTAAATGAGTGTTCGAACGGCTGACTATGACTACGAATTGTCTGAGGATCTCATAGCGCTGTATCCAGCGCCGCGCAGGGACCAGTCTCGGATGATGCTTCTTGACCGGCGGGAGCAGCAGGTGAGCCATCTGCATTTTGGCGACCTTATCGATCTCGTGGAACCGGGGGAGCTCCTGGTCTTAAACGACACCAAGGTCGTTCCGGCTCGGATCCGTTTTCCGGACCGCAACGCGGAATTGCTGCTTCTGGAGCGAGTCGACCCTCTCACATGGCGATGCTTGGTTCGTCCTGGCAAATGGTTCCAAGAGGGGCGTGCCTTTACTATTCAGGGATTGCCGAGCAAAGTTCTGGAGATACTTAGTGAAGGCGATCGCCTGATTCGCTTTGATTCGGCGATTGACCCTGAACAGCTTGGCGAACTTGCCCTGCCTCCTTACATAGCCAGGAAGGAGGAGGCCATCGATCGCGAACGGTACCAGACGGTCTACGCGTCAAGACCGGGAGCGATCGCCGCGCCGACCGCGGGCCTGCATTTTACGTCTGATATGCTCGATCGGCTGCCCCACGAATTTATCACTCTGCATGTAGGCTCCGGAACCTTCAAACCGGTCAAGGACAAGAACGTCACCGATCACCGAATGCATTTCGAGGAATTCGAGGTCTCGAAAATCGCCGCAGCAAATATTAGTGCGGCACGGAAGATTCTTGCCGTTGGAACGACAACGGTCAGAACCATCGAAAGCCTGATGCGGCAATTCGGCGAAATCCGTCCCGGTAAAAGCCGCACGGATATGTTTATCTATCCTCCTTTTGAGTTCCAGCGTGTTGACTCGCTCTTAACCAACTTTCACTTGCCTAAATCGACGCTGCTGATGCTGGTGGCCGCGTTTGCGGGCCGCGAATTTGTTCTGGAGGCATACCGTGAGGCGGTCAAAGAGCGATACCGATTTTTCAGTTACGGTGATTGCATGCTCATACGTTAAAAGGGCGCGCCGAAGACCGGTGCTGCTCTTCGGGAACTTAGTTAAGTTAGGAGGGCCGGATCTCCGAGCCGGCCGGTCTAACGAGGAGGACTAATGAGGGAGGCCTTTTCCTTGCAAGCCTCGGGCAAATCATTGCCCAAAGAAACCGCCAAGTTAGCGCTTATGGAGATCTGCCCTAGCGTCTCGGGTGACGTTTCTCTATGCAGGCGTGGTAGGGCGAGCCTCCCGGCGAGCCGTGTTTGCACCCAGTGGGCGGCTCAGCAGGAGCTTCGCCCTACCGGGGGCATATACTCGCAGCATCGCAAGTTTCTTGTACAAGTCGCACATTCGCTGGTAGGTATTGCAATAACGTGCATTTCAAGGCCGCCGGGCTCGGAAGAAATGTTGCAGCATTTCTCTGCACTCGGCTTCTCTGACGCCGGGAGTAATTTCGCATTGATGATTCAAGGGGGGCATCTGCAGGATGTTAATCATCCCTCCAGCCGCTCCCGTCTTCGGATCCGAACATCCGAAAATCACCCGGCGCATTCGCGCATTGACGATTGCGCCGGCGCACATCGGACAAGGTTCCTTGGTCACGTACAGATCGCATTCATTCAATCGCCAATCACCAACCGCACTTTCAGCCTGCGTTATCGCGAGCATTTCGGCGTGTGCTGTCGCATCCTTCAAGGTTTCAACCTGGTTCCAGGATCGTGCGATGATTTGCTGCTCGCGGACGATTACTGCGCCGACAGGGACCTCATTTTGCAATTCAGCTTTTCGCGCCTGGCGTAAAGCTTGCCCCATAAAGTAGGTATCGCTCGAAATATCCAGCAAATCGTTCATGTTGCTTCAAGGATTCTAGTGACTAAAGAGAAGAAAGAATCGATGAACAGCAAACCGATAATCGTCGCCCCCTCGGTGCTCGCGAGTGACTTCAGCCAGCTTGGGGCTGAGTGCATACGCATGGAAAAGGCCGGTGCAGACTGGCTTCATCTCGACGTGATGGACGGCCACTTCGTGGACAATATCTCCTTCGGACCGGCCATAGTACAATCGATCGCCCGGCTGGCCACGATTCCCCTGGACACTCATTTGATGGTCGAAAGGCCGGATCATTTCTTCCCACGATTTCTTCCCTGCGCCCGCAACATTACGATTCACATCGAACCTTCCTACGATGTTGAAAAAACATTAAGCGATATCCGGGCCGCAGGGGCGACGGCTGGTTTGGCGCTTAGCCCGAAAACGCCATTTGAACGGGTAGAACCGCTCCTCGGCAAAATCGATCTGCTTCTCGTTATGACCGTGAACCCGGGCTTTGGCGGGCAGAAATTTATTCCGGAAATGATGATGAAGGTAGAACGAGCCGCCGAGATACGCGCGAAGCTCGGGCTCGACTTTCATATCGAGGTCGACGGTGGGATTCACCCGGAAACGGCATTAATTTCGCGTCGATCCGGAGCGAACGTTCTGGTTGCCGGTACGGGCGTTTTCCTGGCGCCAAACGCGAGCGAGGCGATCAAAACGCTCCGAGGTGAGTGACGGCGGGCAATCCCTTCATCGACGGCTATTTCCCAGGCGATGAGAGCTTGGCAATTTCAAAAAGTGCCCTTTGTCTTTCCGGCACTGATTCTTTTCTTTGGCGCCGGTTGCATGATCCCAATCGCGTATGGGCAGGGCGTTACCCAGAATGTGCGTCAGCAAGTGGTACTCACCCGGTGGGCGTTGCGGCACATTCAGCAACGGCATTGGCCGGATAGCCCTGCGCAGGGCGCGGGCAAATTTGCGGTTGGGATTACGGAAAAATCACTTAGAGAAATGATCAACGAGGCGGTCGCCAACGGGCGCCCCAGGGAAAATACGCATGGCCGGCCCGGAGAAATCTACGAGTACGATTTTGGCCGCCCGATCGGGACGACAATCAATGGTAGTCCTGCGAGCCGTCTGCGAGTGGTGATTAGCACGCGCGGCCAGGTCGTTACTGCGTTTCCTTTCTAGTGTCCTGTCCCCGAAATAACATAATGCCCGGAGAAAAATCTTATGCGCATGGATTTTCGGCTTTCGGAAGACTGGGACGAAGATTTCGCGGATATGGCTACCGTTGAGGAGACGGACCTCCGTTACTATGTAGCGCAAGGAGATGTAGTGCTCGGGACGGACCAGACAGATTTGAGCGCGGATTGGGGCTGGATACCGCTGGTGGATTTTGCTCTGGCGCTTCGTGAAATCGCCGATGCCCTCTCTGAGTCAGAGGGAAGTGAAACGTTTGAATTTACTGAATCAGAGGCCACTCTTCAGTTTGATCGCGTTGGCGACAAGGTAGTTATCACTTCAAGCTATAGACCTGGGGAGGTCACTGTGCCATTCTCGGATTTCAGAAAACAGGTCGATGAATTCGCACGGCGACTCGATAAAGAGTTATTGCAGAGACATCCGGAACTGGGGCTGAATCCGGACTATCAAAGATTGAAACTTTCGCGTTCACACTGAGATCTGTCCCAGCCAGGGTTGTGTGCCGCATGGCCCGATAGTTGGAAGACG
>DATMQC010000269.1:0-3644 GCA_035567275.1 Chthoniobacterales bacterium
CACGAGGAGGCGACAGTCGCGAAAATTGTTTCTCTGATTGTGAAGGTGGGAGCGCTGATTTTCATCATTTTTTTACCAACTCAATATGCCATCGATTTCCAGCTTCTCGGTGGGATATTGATGCTCCAGATTTTGCCTTCCGTCGTGCTTGGGCTTTATCGATCGCCATGTCAAGGGAACGCTTTGCTTCTCGGTTGGTTGATCGGCATGGCCGTTGGAATCTGGCTCTTTGCGCTCGCAGGTCTGAAGCCGGTTTTCGCGATACACGCCTTTGGGAACGTTTTCGGGGTCTATATAGGGGTTCTGGCGTTGATGGCCAACCTTGTGGTCGGCTTAGGCGGTTCGTTCCTGTCTTTGCTGCTCCCAAAGTAGATCAGATACAGAAGCTTGGAAAGGGTTCAACAGAAGGCAGCAAAGGTAACGAAGGGTTTTTCTCGGATTCAAGCTCCAGGCGGCGGGCAGCTCGCGCTCGGCGTCTTCGTAATGCGTTCAAAGGGCAAATGCGCCAAACGGGAATGGACGCCATTGCTGGGCGATTCCCTGGAGGGCGTCCGCTCCGTCGGCGCCGTGAAATGGTGTTGATTTAGGGCCGGCAACGGCTGCGAGGGTGCCGTGGCCCTACAGAGACCGGTGATGTGATGGATGCTCTTAAGCCGCAAGAAAGAGGTGAGGATGCTCAGACGCTTACGTACTTAGGCAGCTCTGCCCTTACCAACCGTTTCAAGTTCCTCGGAAGTGTTTCTTCCGCCGCTGCCCCGACCTTCTGGAATCGCCGAGAACTGCTCCCAGGAGCGGACTCAATACAGCGATTCCGAACTCGATGAGGAGAAGTGTCTTGATCCCAAGAGCGAAATTGTGGCCGAGTGAGCCGGCGATCGCCCCTACAGCCACCGGAAATAGTGTCACCAGCCAGAGGTAACTGAGAATTCGAACAAGCTTTTCTTGCGGCATAAACAGTCAGTCGACCAGGCGCATCATATCCGGGGTGTACCGTTCGCCATGAACAGGGACTTCTTGGAACTGCGCATCGATTTCAGAGAGTTCAGTCTTACTGAGGTTCACCTTCAGCGCCCCCATGTTATCTTCGAGATACTTCACCCTCTTCGTTCCAGGAATCGGCAAAACATCTCGACCCTGCGCGAGTACCCACGCTAAAGCAAGTTGGGCCGGCGTACAACCTTTCCGTACCGCGATTCGCTTAACCACCTCCGCCAGCTTGAGATTCGCATCCAGCGCATGTTCCTGAAATCTCGGATTTGTCCGGCGCCAGTCGCTCGGGTCGAGATCGTCCAGCCTTTGAATCGCGCCCGTAAGAAATCCGCGTCCCAGGGGACTGTAAGCAACAAAAGTTATTCCCAATTCCCTGCAGGTGGCAAGAACACCGTTTGATTCTACGTCGCGGGTCCAGAGAGAATACTCACTCTGAAGAGCCGTAATAGGATGAATTTTGGCGGCACGTCTGAGTGTTTCAGGACCGGCCTCAGATAAACCGAGGGCGCGCACCTTTCCCTGCTTCACCAGTTCTCCCATAGCGCCCACTGTTTCCTCAATCGGCACCTGAGGATCAACACGATGCTGATAGAACAGGTCAATGACCTCGATTCCCAGGCGTTTCA
Organism: Chthoniobacterales bacterium; assembly: GCA_035567275.1. Lineage (GTDB taxonomy): Bacteria > Verrucomicrobiota > Verrucomicrobiia > Chthoniobacterales > JAFAMB01 > DASZHC01. Next base: position 1,617 of record DATMQC010000269.1, read on the forward strand.
AACTTGCGTCACACGCGCGACGTACATTTGCCGGTGAACTGTCAGTACCGCGGATTCCGTTTTCAATCTTGAATCCGAATTTCGTCGCGATGACGGCGCTCTCCCGAGGAATTTCGCGGAGAAACTTGCCAAGCAACTCTTCATTGGTATACGGCCCGTAGATCTCAGCCGTATCGAGGAAATTGCCACCTAATTCGAAATAGCGTCGTAAAACGGCAAGCGACTCGGATTCATCAGTGGGGCCGTAGGCAAAAGACATCCCCATGCACCCGAGACCAAGAGCATAAACATGGATATCGGACTGGCCAAGAGGCCGGTAGTCTGAATTTTGCGTCATGAGCGAACATAAACCGACTCCCGTAAATTTTCATGTTGGGCCGGATGCTTTTCCTCAATTCTTGCTTTGTGCGCGCAAACCAACGTGATAATTTCTACCGTGAGCGGTGCAGCTCGGGTCCAGATTCCGGTTTGAGATCTTTGTTCCGGGGCGTCAGGACGGCTTTTAGCCACAATCCTGGATTCAGGAGCGCCAATCTCATTTGAGCGCACCGTCTCACCTTTTCAATTTGTCCTTGTGCGCGTCGTCGTTCTCGTCCTCCGAAAGCGGCGCGTTGTTCGCGCTTGAGCCACGTCTCGGCTTCGGAGCGGCCCGAAGAGGCTCGGCGCGCTTTCTCAGCGAAATGGAAATTCAGAGGGACGCCCTTGGGCAAGCGTCCCCCAGAACCAGGTCAGGCAGCTTTTTCGCAGTTGATCATCCACGGAATTCCGAATTGATCGGCAAGCATCCCAAAGCGGGCGGCCCAGAAAGACACTGCTCATAAAACTTGAACGCTACCTCGCATTGGCCGTTGAAGAGCAGATAAGGTTGCACCGCCTGAACAGGATTACTTTTTCTGGTGGTCATGTTTTTTTGGTTGGAATGACGGTTTCTTTACGACGAACCAGGTGTGGCCGTCAGGACACTTGTCTTGCAGATTTCGGCGCGCGTCGTTTTTGCTTCCCGGCTCTCCAACTTAGCTGGTGATGCGCGGGGTGCGCATACCTCGCACCACTCGAACAAAATTAGCAACGACGGCGTTCGGCGTCCCTTTTTTCCAGGCCAAGCCGACGGAAAGATCCAGGGTGCTGTCGGCGATCTCGCGATAGACGAGACCGGGAGGGCCGCATTCGCGGTAAGAGCAGGGAATCAGGGCGATCCCAAGCCCGGAGGCGGCCATAACCAGCAATGTGGTAATATCGAACGCTCCCGGGACGAGCTTGACCGGAATCTTCTCCTTTTTGAGATATGGCAGGATGCAGGAGTAAAGATTATCCGGCTGATCTGGCAGAGCTACGACCGGTTGACGACGCAAATCTCGGAGCCGCAGAGTGCTTTTCCTCGCCAACGGTAGGCGGTCCGCGAAAGCCGCAATCATCGAGCAGCTACCCAGTTTAATCAGTTCAAGCTCTGGATCGGTCATCGGCAGCGGCACGATCCCGGCGTCCAGATCCCCGGACCGCAGAGCAACGATCTGCTTGGCTGCCGACTGGGTGACGACCGAGCAGTGAACCGCCGGGTATTCTTTCTGGAAAATCTCCAGGAGCGGCGGCAGGACACTGAAAGTGGTACCATCCTCGCAGCCGATCTGGAGTGACCCCTTTTCCCCGGTGCCATATCGTCTCACCTCGATTCGGGCACCCTCAAGTTCCTGAAAGATTCTTTCGCATCGCTCCAGGAGCGCGTGGCCGGCGGGCGTAAGCTCGACATGGCGTCGGGTTCGCACCAAGAGCTTGGTCCCCAGCTGGTCCTCCAGGGTTTTGATGCTCTTGCTCAGAGGCGGTTGAGAAATGTTCAACAACGCTGAAGCCCGCCGAAAATGAAGGGTCTTTGCGACCGTTTGGAAATATCGGAGCTTGACGAGATCCATGTCTGATATCTTTGGAGAATCAATCGAGGTTGTAAAGAGTCTTGGAGAGATCTCCCAGGCGCCGGCAGGTTGCCACCATGAATCCTTCATTGTCTTCTCCACTCCTGTTCCTCGGCGCTCC
>DATMQC010000270.1:0-12170 GCA_035567275.1 Chthoniobacterales bacterium
CTCCGTGCCGTCCCTCCCCAGAACGAACGAATTCCTCGTCGGGCGAGTCGCTAACGCCCGTGGAGGGCTTTCGTCGACGTATCCAGGACGTTGCGAGCAACGCCCCTCCAGTGGCTTAAGAGCTTCCAGCACCGGTTCCCGGAAAGGGGTTGCGCCTCGGCATCAGCGGCTGAGGTCCAAAATCTCTCACAATCGCATCAAACTGAAGCAGCGCCCGTTTGCGGTCTAAGCCACCGCCATACCCAACAAGTTGCCCTTTGGCTCCGATACCGGGGAGTTCTTTGAGCTTCATCATCACTCTATCTACCGGCACCGTCGGGTCAAACGAGATAGCCCCTGTCGCCACCGCATGAGCAAGCGCCAAAATCGACTTTACACGCGACCGAGTCAGTCCGATTGCGGCGAGTTGCCCGGCCGGAATCTCGCTGACCGCCCCGGCTCGAGGACCAAGGCGAGCAAGTGCTGGAAACGGGGTCACAACGGAATCCGCGAATCGCTCGGTCAGCCTCGCCGCAAGTGTCGTTGCCGCTTTTACGCTGATTTGCTGGCCAAGTATCGCACGAACCGCCATCTCAAATCCGTCAAACGCACCGGGAACGCGCAGACCGGGATGAGCCTCGGCCAGAGATCCGAGGTGGGAAGAAATCTCTTCGGGAATCGCGTCCAGGTCGAACAATCGGCGCAATCGCATCAGCCATTCGGCTGATGCTGTCTCGCCGTTTTCGGATGTGAAATTTAATGGAACAATGATTTCTTTTGCCAATGATCTACGAACCTAAGTGGGTCGGCTGGGCTCGCGAGCTGCAGGCCATTGCACAAACCGGCTTGCATTTCACGGAATCCCAGTACGATCGGGAACGTTACGAAAGGATACGCGAGCTTTCGGCCGAAATTTTCTCCGAATGTTCTGGCGAGTCAGTGGGGGTTATCAGCCGGCTGTTCGAAAACCAAACGGGTTATGCAACCCCGAAAGTCGACGTCCGGGGAGTCGTGTTTCGAGATAAGAAACTTCTCCTGGTCCGGGAACGGGCGGACGGGTTATGGACTTTGCCGGGAGGATGGGCGGACGTTAACGATGCTCCGTCCGAGGCGGTCGAACGCGAAATACTCGAGGAATCAGGCTTCAAAACCAAGGCCGAGTGCCTGCTTGCGGTATTCGACAGATCAAGACACGCGCACGAGCCTCCCTTCCCCTATCACGTTTACAAGCTGTTTATCCGATGCCGCCTTGAGGGTGGCCAAGCGGCGGTAAGAATGGAAACCAGCGCGGTCGACTTTTTTGGTGAGCACGAAGTTCCATCCTTATCCATCTCTAGAGTCACTCCTGAACAAATACGGTTTTGTTTTGAGATGCAGGAAAAGCCGGACGCTCCATCGAGGTTCGACTGAAATGAAAGCTAAAATCAGACGGAACGAAGTGATTTGTTTTTTCCTCGGTTTATGAGCGATGCGCGGTAGCGACATTCACGAGGTACCTGCGATCTCGTTAAGATTAGTAACGTCCACAAACATTGTAGGATGTATTCAGCTACTCCGTGCCCACCGTGACCTCCGTGCGAGCCTTTTGTCCCCTTCATGATTCATCAGATAAAGCCATCTTGGACAGCTCAATCGGGGCAGCGTTGGAAACCCGAGAAGAATCATCGTGCGGAGGCCACGGCAGTCACGGAGGATGTTTAAAAATCGGTAATCAGTGGTTTTGCTGCCGGGCTTTGGGTTCTCTCAGCCCTGGCCTGGGGGGCGGGATGAACACCAAGAGCAGCAGCAGCCAGAATGAAACTACAAAGGCCATCCTTTTGCTGTCGGCCTCAAAGCTGCCTGAACAACGAGAACAAAATTCCCGTCATCATTGCTTCCGGCATACGCTATCGCTCAGCTAAGAAATTCTCCGTGAGAGTGGAAGACGCTTTGCATCAGGGTCATATTATTGGGCGATGTTTGGCCATCTCATCATGCCAGCGCTCCTGGCCATTGCCATTTCCACGTTTATCTTGAGAATTGTGATCGGCTATCTCGTAAAACCACCTCGTGTCCGCGACGCATCAAAACGTTTCACGATGCTGGAACCCCGTCGCCTCGGTCGAAGTGCAGCCAGGCTGCTCTATGGCCGGAAATCGAAAGGGCAAAACAAGTGACAGTTCGACGCGGGTCGTTGTTCGCGGCTCAACCCTGGAGCAACAAGCGCGTTGGATCCTCGACGCATTCCTTCATCCGAACAAGAAAAGTTACCGCCTCTTTGCCATCGACAACGCGATGATCGTAGCTCAGGGCCAGATACATCATCGGCCGAACGACAATCTCGTCGCCGATCACGACCGGACGATTCTGGATTTTATGCATTCCCAAAATCCCGCTCTGGGGAGGATTAAGGATCGGCGTGCTGAGAAGCGATCCATAAATTCCTCCGTTGGTGATCGTGAACACTCCCCCGGTCAAATCGTCCAGCTGCAATTTTCCATCGCGCGCTTTTTTGGCGTATGAGGCGACTTCTTTTTCGAGTTCCGCGAAATTTTTCTTGTCTGCATCCCGGACGACCGGGACAACCAAGCCGCGCTCCGTTCCGACGGCAACGCCTATGTCGTAGTAATGGTTCTCGACCAAATCGTCGCCATCGATTCTGGCATTCATCGCAGGAACCTCAATGAGAGACTCCACCGCAGCTTTCAAGAAGAAGGACATGAAACCGAGCTTTACGCCATGCCTCTTTTGAAAGGTCTCCTGGTACTGCGAACGGAGTTTCATGACCGCCGACATATCGCACTCGTTGAAGGTCGTCAGCATCGCCGCATTCTGCTGAGCCAACACCAACTGGACGGCGATTTTCTTGCGAAGCGGAGTCATTTTGCGCCGCGTGGTGCGCGGGGTGCGATCCATTGAAGTGATTGGAGCCGGTGTGACCGCGCCCGGAACGCTCTGTTTCGGAGCCTCGGGTTCCGTGTGAACATCCGGTGCAGCACTCTTTGACTCTAGGTATTGAACTAAATCCGATTTTGTTACCTGCCCGCGCTTTCCAGTACCTGTCACATCTGCCAGATTCACCTTCTCTTCTTCCGCAATGCGCCGAACGGAAGGCGGCAAACTCCCGGAGGCGACTGGATGAGAACCGACCGGGATGGAGCCGAGTACTGCCGACTCCTTGCCGAGTTCCAAATCGCCCGCGGATGCTTTGAGACTGGACGGCTGACCGGTAGAAGAAGGGGCGCCGCCAGCAGCGGGAGCAGCAACATTCTGGTCTAATAAAGCCACAAGCTGCCCTATCTTGACTTCCTGACCGGCATCAACCTTTATCTCGAGCTTACCGAAGCCAGGAGCCGGCACTTCGGTCGAGATCTTGTCAGTCTCGAGCGTGAATAGTGCTTCTCCGTCGCTGACCAGATCCCCATTTTGTTTATGCCAAGTTGATAAAACACCTGAGGTTATCGATTCGCCTACAGCCGGGATTTTGACTTCAATGCTCATGCAAACGGGGGGGTAGAATTCTTCAATCCAGCGTCAGAGACCGTTCATAACGTGAACGCCTGGAGGACAAGTTCCTTCTGCTGTTGGTCATGCCAGGCCTTGGAGCCGACGGCCGGGCTTGCCGCAGCGGGCCGACCTGCGTATTCAACGGTGCTGTCCGTCAACTGGCGTAGCAACGGTGCTATATAAGTCCACGCGCCCATATTTCTGGGTTCCTCCTGGCACCACACCCATGCGGAGACGCGATGCAGCGAGGCCACCGCATCTTTGAGGGCTTCCAGATTTAAAGGATAGAGTTGTTCGACGCGTACCAGGGCTGCATTTTTGATTTGGTGCTCTTCCTGGTAAGCGACCAGATCGTAGTAGACCTTTCCAGTGCAGAAGATCACCCGCTCGACTTTGTCCGGGCTGTCGTACAATGTCGGTCCCAAAAACTGATGAAAAGGCGAGGCGGTAAACTCTTCTACCCGTGAAATCGCACGCTCGTTTCTCAAAAGTGACTTAGGCGTCATGATAACCAGCGGTTTTCTGAAATCTCGACGAACCTGACGCCTCAAGACATGAAAGTACTGGGCTGGCGTTGTCAGATTACAGACCTGGATGTTGTCCTCCGCGCAAAGCTGCAAAAATCGCTCGAGCCGCGCGCTCGAGTGTTCAGGACCCTGTCCCTCATATCCATGAGGAAGGAGGAGAACGATGCCGCTGGGTCGCTGCCATTTCGACTCGGAACTGATTATGAATTGATCGATCACCACCTGCGCGCCGTTGACAAAATCGCCGAACTGCGCCTCCCAAAGGCAGAGCATGTCCGGGTAGTCGAGTGAATATCCGTAGTCGAAACCCAAAACCGCGGCCTCGGAAAGCATGCTGTTGTAAACGCAAAAGAGGGCCTGGCTTTCCTTTAAGTTAGACAAGGGGATGAACCGGTCCCAAGTGATCGTATCAAAAAAAACGGCGTGCCGGTGACTGAAGGTTCCCCGCCGGCTATCCTGGCCCGAAAGGCGAACGGGCGTACCCTCAATAAGCAAAGATCCGAACGCTAGCGCCTCGCCCAACGCCCAATCGTAGACCCCCGCAGCGTGCTGTTTGCGGCGCCGGTCTATAACCAGTTTCTTCACCTGCGGCTGAACATGAAAGCCTTCCGGGAACCGTGTAATGCGATCGACGATAAAGTCCATCGCTTCCAAGGAAATCTGCGTTTCCGGCTCCGAATGACTGTAGGAAGGTTGAAAGACCGCTGTGGATTCTTCCAGACCGCGATGGAAATCCTTCTTGGACTTCACATCCGATGTCTGGACTTCGCTCAACGCATGTTCAAGGTGGTTTCTGAACTCTCTCTCTAGAGTTTCTGCCTCCCGACTAGTAAGCACACCCGATTGAAGCATTCGATCCTTGAATATCTTCGTAACCGGCAGATGGGCTTGAATTTTTTTGTACATTTTCGGCTGCGTAAAACTCGGCTCGTCGGCTTCGTTGTGCCCATATCGACGATAACAATACATATCAAGGACAACGTCTCGCGAAAACCTCTGCCGAAACTCCAAAGCCAGCTTGGAGACGAATTCCACTGCGATCGGATCGTCGCCATTCACATGGAAGATCGGCGCATCGATCATTTTGGCGACATCGGTACAGTAGGGTGTGGAACGCGCGTCTGCCGGCAGCGTCGTGAACCCAATCTGGTTATTAACGATGATATGCACCGTCCCGCCGGTCGCGTAACCTGGCAACTGCGAAAGATTGAGCGTCTCCGCGATAATTCCCTGCCCCGCGAACGCCGCGTCGCCATGGATCAGAAGCGGCAACACTTTCTTCCGCTCCTTCATGTCCTGGAGAATCCGCTGGCGCGCACGAGCCTTGCCCTCGACGACGGGATCGACGATTTCAAGGTGGCTCGGATTAGCTGCGAGCCGGATCGCTACCTCCCAGCCAGAGGATGTGGTTCTAGTGCTCTCATATCCAAGATGATATTTGACGTCACCATCGCCCGCGACCAGATCGGGGATGTAATTTTCAGAAAATTCCTTGAAAATCATGTTATAAGATTTTCGCAGAAAATTTGCGAGGACGGTGAGACGGCCGCGATGGGCCATACCCATAATAATCTCGCGAACAGCGGCCCCGGAACATCCCTCCAGAATAGTTTCGAGGATGACCATGAGACTCTCGGCTCCCTGCAGTGAAAAGCGCTTCTGACCAATGAATTTCGTATGAACAAACTGCTCAAAGGTCTCGGCCTGCATCAGGCATCTCAGGAGGTTGATCTGAGAGGCGGCATCTGGAGGGGAGAGTAAGATGCGCGCCTCTATTCGTTCGCGAACCCAGTCTCGTGTAGTCTCATTCTGGATGTGCATGAACTCGGTGCCGATAGGGCCCGAATAAATCAATTTGAGTGTCTCGATCATCTCGCGGAGAGTCATCGGTCGCGACTTTTGAAAAAACCGAGAAGAAACTACGGTTTCCAAAGGCACATTATCCAGTCCCAGCGCGGCCAGGGTCAGCACAGGCGATTCGGGACGACTTGGAGAAAGAGGGTCAATCGGAGCCTGTGTGTGGCCAAGAATCCGATAATTGTACACGAGTCCGTCAATGCGATTTTGCAGCTGTTCTGCATCGGCAGAGAGCCTCTCTTCGCCGGGAACGACGGCCAATCTACCGTTTCGATTTGGAGATGAACCTAGCTCGAAACCTTCGAAGAACGCCGACCAACTCGAATCGACGGACGCGGGATCTTGCTTCCAACGTTCATAGTATTCGTCTAGAAGATCGGCATTCCAATCATTCAAATACGAAGTTTTCATGATATAGCTCGGGAGCGAGCTGTGGACCGGCAATCTAAGCGATGTTCGGCTCGACCCAAGCGGAAAGTATCACATTTTTCATGATCAAAGTAGAGCGGCTCACGAAGAAATATGCTGGGGTCACTGCTATCAGCAACCTGAGCTTCGAGGTTGCAAAAGGCGAAATTGTCGGTTTTTTGGGTCCGAACGGGGCAGGCAAAAGTACGACGATGCGAATCTTGTCCAGCTTTTTGCCGGCCACGTCAGGGTTCGCCTCTATTGCGAACTGTGACGTTTTCAAAGAATCTCTGAAAGCGCGCGCCCATCTCGGTTACCTTCCTGAAAATGTACCTTTGTACGGCGACATGCGAGTTGGCGAGTACCTCCGGTATCGCGGGTCGCTGAAGGGACTCCACGGGAAAAGACTTCGTCGCCGGGTTGATACCGTCAAGGAACTCTGCAGTGTGAAAGAGGTCGAAAACAGGCTCATCGCCAATCTCTCAAAAGGTTACCGGCAGCGGGTCGGACTGGCGGAGGCATTGATTCACGAACCGGATCTTTTGATCCTTGATGAACCAACCATTGGATTGGACCCCAACCAGATTCGCCAGGTTCGCGAATTGATAAAGTCGTTGGGAGAGCGCCACACCATCCTACTTTCGACTCACATTCTGTCGGAGGTGGAGATGACCTGTACGCGAGTAATCATTATCAACCGGGGACAAATTGAAGCCTCAGATACGCCAGAAAATCTGGTTGGCCAGATACGGACGTCCGGAACTATCAGACTGGAGGCAATCACCGGAACGGATGATCCGGTATCCTGGATCGAAAAGATTCCAGGAGTGAAAAGCGTGATTACTTCTGAGGAAGACGGCTGGCGACGCTGCTCCATTCGAGTGGAGGCAAAGTCCGATCCGCGCGAAGCCATTTATCGATTGGCTGTCGATCGACAGTGGGTCGTCCGTGAACTGGCGCAGGAGCGGGCAACTCTGGAAGACGCATTTGTGGAGCTAACTCACAAAGACAATTAAACGTGCCGGCAGGAAAAGAGCTATGAGGCGGCTGATCACTTTGCTCCAAAGAGAATTGTCCGCCTTCTACTATTCACCGATCGCCTACGTCGTACTTTTCTTTTTTCTGGTATTGAACGGACTCTCGTTCTGGTTCGCGATCGCGGTTTTGAACCGCGCACCGTCCGAAAATACAGTTGTCCAGGTTTTCTTTAACTCAGCGTTTTTCTGGATTGCCTACCTATTAGTTTTTCCGGTGATTACAATGCGATCGTTTTCCGAGGAATTTAAATTGGGAACGATCGAGACGCTGATGACGGCTCCGGTGCGGGACTGGGAAGTCGTGGCATCCAAATTTCTTGCCTGTCTGATCTTCTATTTGAGCCTTTGGCTTCCGAGTCTGCTTTACTTTCTGATTTTTGGCTGGCTGGGGAATCGCTCAGCCCTTGGTTCTTCGGGCCAGTTGCTAGCTCCCTACATCCTGCTGCTCATGATGGGAATGTTTAATGTCGCTTTAGGGTGTCTCGCCTCTGCCTTTACCTCGAATCAGATCGTGGCAGCAATGATTTCGCTCGTGCTAACGATTGGTATCTTTTTCCTAACTTTGATTAACTATGTAGTTAACAGCTCATCGCCGCTTCTACGGGAGATCACATCCTACGTCGCACAACTCGATCACATGGATTCATTCTCGCGAGGAGTCATCGACTCGCGAGTGTTTGTCTTTTATCCCAGTATGACATTTCTATTGCTCGTCATCACGTACCAGGTATTTCAGTACCGGCGGTGGAGGGCATAACGCTCCACTCTGCGCAATGGAACGCCCTGCATCCCAGCCGGCTGACATCAAGCGATTGCGCATTGGTTTGAACGTTATGGCGCAGATCGCAATCGTCACGGCCATCGTATTGATGATCAACTACATCGGATTTAACCGATACGTTCGCTGGGATATCTCGCGTTACAACAAATATGCGCTATCCGAACTTACAAAGAGATTTTTGAAATCCCTAAAGAAAGAGGTGAAAATATACGTCTTCTTCTCTCCAGGCTCACGGACCGCCGGCGCCGAGCTGTATGGAGACGTCCAAAATTTGCTGAAAGAATACGAAGCTGCGGGTCGCAGAAAGGTTCAGGTCGAGATGGTAGATCCGTACCGCAATCTGACCCGGGCGCGGGAACTTCAGGTCAAATATAATTTTGGCTCCGAAGAAAACCTGGCAGTTCTCGACTATCAGGGCCGCACCAAAATTTTGCGCGTGGCCGATATGGCGGAATACGATCCCCCCGGCATGTTTGGCGACAGACCACAAGTTAAAGCTTTCAGCGGTGAACAGTTGATTACGAGCGCTCTGATTCAGCTGGTGGAGAACACCGGCACCAGAATCGGATATGTCACCGGACAAGGGGAACCAGATTTACGCAACAGCGAGCGACCGGTCCGATTTACCGATTTCGTTCAACGGCAAAATATTAAGCTTGAATCGCTGGTTTTCGCTAACCTGGAGAAAATCCCGACTGATTATGCAGCCGTTATTCTTGTTGGTCCCAAGTACGACCTTGGCGACCGCGATTTGGCTCTCTTGCGGACTTACTGGAACGAACAGGGTCGTCTGCTGATCGCTCTGGACCCGAAGGTAAATACTCCGAAGCTCGACCAATTTCTAAGCGAATTCGGAGTTCGCGCGGACCAGGATTTGATCGTTACCCAGTTCAAGACCGGGATCGAAGAGCAGTCGGTTACCTTGGATGTGTACGCGCAATTTCTTCCCGAGACCGGGTTCCTGCGCCCACTAAGCCAGGCAACTGGTTTTTTTCCGGGTGGCACGCGGTCTCTGGCTATCGACGACTCGAAAGCAGCCAAGAGCGGCTTGACAGGGACGAAAATGCTCACGCCTGCCGTTGCGAACTATTGGGGAGATAGAGCGGACGTTCTCAACTCGCAGAACATGCCGGCATACGAGCAGGGCGTTGATTTGCCTCCTCCGCTCTATTTCGGTATCGCTCTCGAAAAGGGTTCGATCAGAGACACTCGAGTGCAGTTGCGGTCTTCATCGCGTATGATCATTATTGGAAACGCCGATTTCCTTCGGGATGAAGCTTTAAGGCAATCGGCGCCTAATGTGGATTTTATCCTTTTGAGCATAAACTGGCTTGCGGATCGAGATCAGCTTCTTGGGATTGCTCCGAAGGCGCCTGGAATATTCATGCTTAATCTTTCAGAAGCGCAGATGAACCAGATCGTCCTTCTCACGGTCGCAGGAGTGCCGCTGTTTATGGCATTGTTGGGGTGCCTGGTCTGGATCGTGCGACGCCGCTAGAAGCAGATGAAGCTGCGGACCACTCTGGCTCTTCTCGCCGTCGCCATTGCACTTGGCGGATTTATTTTCGGACTAGACCGTTGTTCGCAAAGCACTCGGGAGCGACAGGAACGAGCAGCTCACATCGGGCAAGCCAATCAAAATGATATTCGGGGGTTTACCATTCAAAATGGGGAAGAAACTGTTCGCTTGAGGGCGGATGGCGATGATTGGAAAATGGTCGCTCCGTGGAAAGACGACGCCGATATCAGCGTTGTCGACCAGCTTCTGGACGCGCTAGAGTCGCTGCAGTCTGATGATACGATTGCGGGCCTCGGCAAGGGCGAGAAAAAGAGAGGGCTGTTGAAGGACTTCGGTTTGAGCAAGCCGAGATTGCGACTTCGCCTGGACGGCAAAAGAATGCCCGGCGAATTTCAATTTGGCCAAGACACGGCGGTACGCGGCAAGTGTTACTTGCGAGTCGGAGACGATGATGCCGTGTATGTTGTAAGTAATGATCTGAAAAATATCGTCTCGAAAAAGGCGGAGGACTTTCGCGATCATCGCATGACGCCATTTCTGACAACTCTGATTAATCGAGCAATTTTTCGGGTCAACGGCGGAGAGATTGAGCTCTCTCGAGAGCAGGATAACTGGCTCCTTCAGCGTCCGATCAAAGCGCGTGCGAGTAACGACGCGGTTGTTGATTTGCTCACGAAGATGAATCAGACGCAGATTGCTCAGTTCGTTGCAGACGAAAAAGGTGGTACTGCACCTTTCGGCGTCGATTCACCTTTGCGGGCGGTGACACTGTTTGGCGGGGAAAAGGATAAAGTAGAGATTCTGGTAGGCAATTCCGTTCCGTCGCATCCGGACCTCATTTACGCCCAACTTCCGCAGCGCAATTGCGTCGTCGAGGTACGAAAAGAATTTGCCACTCTTTTCGATATCACGCCGAACGATCTGCGCGACCGGAAGATAACCCGCCTAAATACGGACTATATCGATCGCGTGACAATCGAGAAACCGGATCAACCAAGTCTCGTCCTCGGGAGGCAGGAAAACCGATGGCGGATCCTAAACCCAACTCAATCCCTTGCGAATGCCCACTACATTACTGCACTCATCCAAACGCTAAATGAAGGTGATATTGCGAATTTCGTGTCAGATACTGCCATCGACTTGAGCAAATACGGTTTGGATCGGCCGAAATTTAAAATCACATTCAGCTCGTACTCGTCGGAGAACACTGCAGAAGAAAGTGCAGGCGAAACCGTTTTAACGACGCTGGCATTTGGCAATTCAGAAGGCGGCCTCACCTACGGGCGGCTCGAACAGGAGCCGTATATCTTCTCAGTACCAGACCAGTTTGTGAATGATTTGCCTACCAATGAGATTAACTTTCGAACGCTCGATATTTTCGAGCTTCGGCGCGACGAACTGGAAAGCGTTCACATTGAGAAACCAGGGAAAGAAGCGATTGACCTCGTCAGAGGTAACAATGGGAAATGGGTAATCAAGGGCGCCGGAGCTCAGCAAGATGAAGGCAAAGTCCAATCTTTCCTGAATACCTTGGCCAGTTTGCGTGCTACGGCTTGGGTTGGGAATTCTCCGCCGGAGCAAAGCCTCAATGCTTCTTCGCTCGTAGTGAAGTTCCGTTATCAATCAGGCGAAGGCAATCGAGAGACAGAGCTCAGGTTCGACGGAACAAATCCTGAGAACCAACATTACGGCACGAGCACGGAGCAGACAGGGACTTTCCTGGTCGACGATGAACAGTTTAAGCGCTTAAGTGCGTCGCTGGTTCGCTGAAGCATTTCTAACGTCTCGGGAGAATGCTAAGCCTTCTGTCCCACGTAAACGGTTACGATACCCAGCGTCAGCCGTTTTGCCCCGCAATTTGCGAAGTCGGAGGTACGTAATAGTTCGAGCATTGCCTCGCCCTTGGGAAAGCTTTCTACGCTTTGGCTGAAATACCGATAGGCCTCGGGTTCGCCGGTAAGCCAGCCTGCAAATAGCGGTAAAAGATGATGAAGATAAAAGCGGTAGATGGACAAAAGAGGCGGACCCGGGAGAGAAAAGTCAAGCACCACGATGCGTCCGCCTGTACGAAGCACTCGGCGCACTTCGGAGAGAGCCTTTTCGTAAGAAGCCATGTTTCGCAGGCCAAAAGCAATGGTGACAACATCAAACCGCTCTGCGATAAATGGCAGTGCCAAGCCGTCCGCGACGACCAACTCCCTTATACCGCGGCGGCTGGCGACAGCAAGCATCGGCGCGCAAAAATCAGCTCCAACGACACGAGCTGCCGGGATTCGCTTTATTATTGCCTCAGCAAGAACTCCGCTTCCGGTCGCGAGATCCAGCACGTCGTGAGGAGCCCACTTGACAATTCTAGCGCTGACGTAGGCCCGCCACCAGGAATCGAATCCCAAACTCAACAAAGTGTTTGCCAGGTCATACCGGTCGGCAATCTGCGCAAAGAGATGCTGAATCGTCGCCGGCTCCTGCTGAGTAAAGGAGGATTCCATCGCCTGAACTTGCTCACGAGAGGACTCGAACCTCCACGGGTTTCCCCATACGGTCCTGAGCCGTACGCGTCTGCCAATTCCGCCACG